>CAKUEZ010000025.1 GCA_934646965.1 uncultured Collinsella sp.
GTACCTTAGCATCAGGTAACACGGAAGACAAAACTGTACAACGATGAACCAAAGCTTGCAGAAGGAGCCGACAGAGAACCTCTCGGATATAAACAATGAGTAACACTCATGCCAGAGCGCCAAAAAAGAAGTGAGCGCATAAAGGACGATAAGTAGCTCCCACACTAAGCATCGCCCCCATAGATGCGATTAAAATATGCTTCCCATCGAGCAAACGTCTCTTCAGGAAGAAATCGACCCATACTATTCGCAGCTTCTGCGCCGACAGACTCACGCAACGAATGATTCTCAACAACTGAATTCACGCGACAAGATAGAGCGGCTTCATCACCAGTTGCGATAAGAAATCCATTCTCGCCGTCAACAATAAGTTCAGCAGGTCCGCCGCAAGGACAATCTGTGGCTAGGCAAGGCAATCCCATGGCCATAGCCTCCATGAGGGCATTGGGCATCCCCTCATAATCCGAGGTCATAAGAAACCCAATTGCACTAGAGAGTACAGATGGGACATCATGGGTTTGGCCTTCAAGCGAAACACTTGAGGAAAGGCCAAGACGAAAAATAAGATTCTCAAGATCTTTATGCTGTGGACCGGCACCGAATATCTTTAACTTTTGCTCAGGATGGCTTTTAATTACCTCCGCAAAAGCTTTAATCATCATCGGATAATTTTTTTGCGAAGTGAGCCTACCAATAGCAACCCAATAGTTTTCCTCGCCCGATCGCTCGGTCTCAAAAAAGATATGAGCCACCTCGTTGGGAATCACTCTGGACTTTTCGCGAAGGCGCTCTGGGAACCACTCAGATGCCTGCTTGGTTTGGAAAACACAGCCGTCCGCCAGGAGAGGCATGAGAACTTTGCCAACGAATGAGCCAACCTTTCCCGAATACTCTCTATTCGGATCGTTACGCACCGAAACAATATTTTTGCACGGAAGCCCAAATGATGAGATAAGTGCGCGAAAGTTCGGCTCCATCATGAACGATAGAACTATATCGGGTGCTTCTTCTTTTATAATTTTCCGAAGCTTTTGAATGCGAGAAACATTTCTTTTAATCCGTGACTGTTCAAGTTGTTTTCCTTCCAGAGAAAACCTGCGACCCTTGCTCGAGAAGTAATACTCACCTGAATGTTCAAATGAAGTCACAAGGATGGACTCATGCCCCGTATCGGCGAAGGATGATGCGAGCTGCGTAATCACACGCTCCGCGCCGCCCTCATAGATTTGATTTATATAAAATAGAATCTTCATTAGGTACTACCTATGCTCTTCGAGCAAAGTAAAGCTTGCGAGCAATGAAATCCAAAACACTTGGTCCGTTCTTCACCTGGCTCGTCGGGAACGGGATGAACGTGTTGTAATTCTTGATAAGAAACGACTCAAGCTGATTAAAGTCAGATTCGCACATAATATTAGGGTGATAGCAGAAAGTTACCACGGGTATCTTTAAAGACCTGACCCTGCCAGACTGCTGAGGAACAAAAGTAAACCCGTTCTTAGAGTAAGGGGCAAGAGCGACAGTATCCGAAACGATACGGATATCGCTCTCAGACCGCAATGCTTCAAGCGTATTCAAATCAAAAGTGTGAGAGGGCGCAAAGAAAACCCGCGGATGGATGCCGTGCTCCGCAAGCTCAGAAACACCGCGTGATATCTTCTCACGCTGATCCTTCAGGGGCAGACCAGCGAACTCCGAGCGCCTGTTAACAGGATTCAAACCGCCATCTTCTGTAGCGTACACGTGTGTGCACCCATGCAAGGCGAGCTCCCAACCCTTTTCGCGCCATCCTTCAACACGATTCCAATACGTATCGTCCTTAGGATATATAACGAGATCGGGATCTTCGACCATGGGAATCAAACCAACGAGAGGCTTAATCCCATGATTATCAAGGATCAATTCAACACGATCCCATTTCTCGACATCCCAATGCGGGCATGCATCGTCAAGCCGCATGATGTACTTCGTCAACGGCGTTTCCTTTCGTTAGCTAAGCGTTCTGCCTTTTCATACAGATCAACGAGCTTTCGCGCAGAATCGTGGATATCGAAACCAGCCGCTTCGATATCGCGTCTTGCATCAATCCTGAATGGAATCGTTATAGAATCAACCCACAGTCTCGGGTCATCAATAGGTAACCGAGTAACCGCATCGCATATATCCACATCATGCGTCAATGTATCGGAGATATAGCAAGGCAATCCCGAGGCAAGGGCCTCCACAACCGAAACCGGAAGACCCTCCCATTTAGATGGAAAGAGAAAAGCGTCCATCGCTTGAAGTAGTTCGGGTACGTCAGAACGATTTCCTAGAAGAACAATCGAATCAGTTAGACCCTCAGACTCGATTGCATATTCGATTTGGCTGCGAAGAGGGCCGTCACCCACCAGTAGCAAAAGAGAGTTGGGATACTTCTTCTTTAGCCCCTTGAACACATCAATCAAGAAGCCGTGGTTCTTCGATTCGTGAAGCCTTCCGACATGACCAAAGACTAACTTGCCATCCAACCCAAGCTGTACACGTAGTCTTGAACGGTCGCTCTCGTCAAATGCATATCTATCAATATCGATAGCGTTCGGAAGGTATAGATAGCGGTCGCTATTGAAAGCGCGATCACCGAAAAGCCACCTACCCGCCTCACTTGAGCATCCAACAAAGAAGTCAGACTCAAAGCGTATCGGGTATTGAAGCGCTGCCTTGACAACAGCTTTTATCCCACCATCATTCCTAGTGCTATGGCTATGGACGATAGTCGCCAAACCGGCTTTTTTGGCAACAGGCACTACGAGAGATGCAGTAGATCGCATGTGCGAATGAAGAATGCACCACTCTTCATGATCAGAGAAAAAAGAGTTCCAATTTGAGACGAACTCGAGGAGACCTGCAGACTCCAAAGACGGCAGATGAAAGACCCGGCCGCCATATGAGCAGACAAGAGAATCAAGGTCTCCGGAAACCGGATCATGAGTGACGAAGTCAAACTGCCACTCATTGCGATCAATCTCCTTATAGAGATTCAAAATAGCGCTCTGCGCACCGCCCCTGTCTAAGCTACCTATGTATTGAAGAACGCGTCTCATATCTGCCTACTTATTTTTAAGCAAGCTAGTTTGGCGCTTCTGCACACAGACAGAGTCATCGGGAATGTGGCCCTTGACCACACTCCCAGCGGCGACGATGCATCCGTTACCGATGTTGGTGCCTTTAAGAATGATGGTTCCAGCCCCGATCCAGCAATTGGATCCAATTTTGACGTCACCGTAAGCGAATTCCCCGTCAACAGGAACCCCCCCCCCGGAAGATATGGTCATGATCATAAACGAGCACATTGGGCCCGAACTCGCAGCAATCACCAACAGTTATTGAAGAGCGACAATTGAACTGACATCCTGAATTTAGAAAAACACCATTACCAAATGATAGGTTTCCATCCCCCTGAACATTGAAGGAGCAACGCCCTCTAGTGCGAAGCCTGCTGCCAAAATCGACCATTGATCGTGCAGAGAGTTCGATACCGTCAGATAGGGCAAGACATGTAACTGGATTGAATTTCAGATTAGAACCGTGTAAAAGTTTTCCAAAACCAAGGCGCAAGTTCGTTGTTGCAACACGGATAGCAGCACGCAAATATTTTTTGGGATTACGCATTTTCTACCCCCATCGCGTCGCAAATTACCTCATTTACTTTTCGAACATCGAAGATTTCCTCTGCCATTCGCCGACTCTCTAGACCCATCTTTTCCTTCAAGCCGGGTTCCTCGATGAGATCCATCATTGCATTCGCAATTGCTTCGGGATCCTGCGGCGGAACAAGGAATCCGTTGACACCGTCTTTCACAACCTCACGGCAACCTACGGCGTCAGCGACGATAAGAGGCCTACCGGTCGACATGGCCTCGAGTGCAGACTTTGGCGTGCCCTCGCCATAGTAGGAAGGCAACACGAATACGGACGACGCTTCCTGAAACGGACGTACATAATCTTGCTTACCGTGAAATACGACGGTTCCTTCATCGATATATGGTTGAATATCATCAATCTTAAGAGCAGTAGGGTTGGTATCAAATGGCCCGACCAAGTCAAACCCCACTTCCGGATGTACCTTTTTCACCATGCGAGCAGCCTCGAGGTAGTCAAGGACACCCTTACCGCGAACAAGTCGGCCGACGAAGAGAAATGACATTCTCGAGGGCAAGGGAGCTAGGGAATACTCTGCGGTATTCACGCCAGATCCGCGAGTAAGCACAGCCTTCTCGCGGCTAAGGATACGAAGCCCCTCGAAAACCTCAACGTCTTCCATGTTCTGAAAGAAAACGACCTTGGCATTACGCATAGCATGACGGTACTCAGCGGAGACAATAGCGCGGACAAGTCTCGACTTTGCGTCCTTCGCACGAAAGACGGAGCCGAGGCCACCCATCATTACGTAGACATCTTCTATGCCGAGCTCGTGTGCAGCCATGCAACCGTAAATATTCGGCTTGGCTTGGTACGTCCACACCTTATCGGGTTTTTCCTCGGCGAGAAGCTTCTTAAGTGCACCTTTAGTCGCAAGGTCGGATACTGGGTTCATCCCGTTCCGCGAGATCGGATAGGTGCGGTATGAAACACCGTGCTTCTTAAAATAAGGATCCCATTCCTCATGAGGTTCGTCACCAAATACCACGACCTCTGAACCTCGACGAATAAACTCATCAATCATGTCGATACGAAACTTAGAGATGGACCAGGTAGCAGCTGTGATAACACAAATTTTCATTGTTAGTCTTTCTGTGCTGGCGCATTGGAATCGACAAGATTGGCTTCAGGTTTAGCGAACTCGCCTTCCACAACTTCGGAACCAGATAGTTTCGAAAATGTGCCAAAGAAGCATTTCAAGTCGAAGATAACGCTTCGGCGGCGCGTATACTCGCCGTCGAGAACTGACTTCGCCTCGATAGTCAGCTCGTCACGCCCGTTAATCTGCGCCCAACCAGTGAGGCCCGGCCGTATATTATTGGCGCCATAGGTATCGCGCGCGGCTACGAGATCGAACTGGCTCCACAATGCAGGACGAGGACCAATGACTGACATATCCCCCTTAAAGATGTTCCAAAGCTGCGGTAGCTCATCCAAGCTTAGCTTACGCAAAGCAGGACCCACGGGAGTCAACCAGTCGCTAGCGTTTATCATATGGCTTGGCAAATCAGGGGTATCAATCCGCATTGTTCGAAACTTATAGATGTCGAAAAGATTCTTATCTCTTCCGACACGCTTCTGTTTAAAGATGACAGGACCTGGACTCGTAAGCTTTACAGCCAGAGCTGTTCCTGCAATTAACGGACTCAGCACGATAAGGCCTAAACCGCTTGAGATAATGTCAAACGCACGCTTAACGAAGCGATATGCAGGCTTTCCGTCAAGTTCAAGCTCATCCGCAACCGATTCAGGAACAGAAGTGAGGGCATACACTGCAGGTGCATCAGAAGGAGAAAGGTTCGCGTTCATGGCCTGTTCTGTAGTCTTAATTTCAGTCATAAGCGCCTAATCGTTAAACTGCGGATGATACGTAGGAACAACCTCGGCGAGAACGGACTTAACGGTGTCGTTATCCTTGTCGAGGCAGTCGTGAAGCTTCTCGAGCTTGTCTTGAATCTCTTCCATCTTGTCGGCTTCGGCCGTGGAGATACGGATCTCCGAATGCTCGGTAGGCAGGAGCTGCTCGTTATCCATGAGGAGCTCCTCGTACATCTTTTCGCCCGGGCGAAGTCCGACTTCCTTGATTTTGATATCCTTACCGGGCTTAAGACCGCTGAGCGTGATGAGGTTCACGGCGAGGTCATAGATCTTGACCGGCTCACCCATGTCCAGAACAAAAATCTCGCCGCCATGAGCAAGCGCACCAGCAGTAATGACTAGCTTGCTGGCCTCGGGGATGGTCATAAAGTAACGCGTGATGTCCTTGTGCGTAATGGTGATGGGACCGCCCTCGCGAAGCTGACGCTTAAACAGCGGGATAACCGATCCATGGCTGCCAAGTACATTGCCAAAGCGGACGGCGGTAAAGATTGTTTTGCTGTTAGCTGCGTAATACTGAACGATCATTTCGTCCATACGTTTCGTGGCACCCATTACGTTCGTGGGATTAACGGCCTTATCGGTTGAAATTTGCACATAATGGCTGCACTGATATTTGTCGGCAAGGCGAACCACGTTGAGCGTGCCAAAGACATTGTTCTCAATTGCCTCGCGCGCATTGCCCTCCATAAGGGGAACGTGCTTATGAGCGGCGGCATGGAAAACAACCTGCGGGCGGTACTTCTCAAAGACCTTTGTAATCGCAGGAAGATGCGTAATGGAGCCGATATAAACCTGGATATCGGTGCCCTGATCGCGAGCAGCCTTAACGATGTCGTGATACAGCTCGTAGGTCGTGTTCTCGTAAATGTCGAAGAGAACAATCTGTGCGGGCTTGGCGGGAAGCAGCTGACGCACAAGCTCGGAACCGATAGATCCGCCACCGCCAGTGACTAGAACGCGTTTGCCTGTGACGTAACCCATCTGGTTCAGGTCAAGCGACTTCTCCTCGCGAGAAAGCAAGTCGCTGATTTCGACTTCACGAAGGGCAACTCTACCAACCCCATCTTGCGGAATATCGCGAACGTTGGGGAGCGTAAGCACCCTAAGGCCCGTCTTCATGCACAGATCATAAATACGCTGACGCTCCTCGAGCGAAGCGCTCGGAATGGCGACAACAATTTGCTCAGCTTCACAAGCATGTGCGATAGCGGGAATATCCTTGCACGTACCGCACACCTTAATGTCGTGAATGCGCTGATTTTGCTTATTGGGGTCATCGTCGACAACGGCAACCGGATCGCCAATCATGTCAGGATCGCCGTTGAGCATACGCTTGATGGAAAGCGAACCGGTCTCCCCCGCTCCTACGATAAGCGTGCGCGGGAGATGGGCATCGGAATTGCTTTTAAAACGCCAGAGCTGGCTTCCGTAGACGGCACGAATGGCAAAGCGGCCACCGCCGCAAATGATAAGAACAAGGGCCCACGCCATGACATCCTCGCGAAGCGACATGCCCTTGCCAGAGACCACGTTAAAGATAATGTCGCCAATAATAGAGCCAACGGTAACAGCGGCGACAATGCGACCGGCTTCAGAAATACTTGCATAGCGCCAGAGGCTGCTATACATGTGGAAGAACCAAAAGACGACAACGTTGACAAGCGCGAGCATAAATATTGCCGGACATGCTCCGGCTGCCCCGCCTATCGTTGCCCAATGCTGCGTTCCCCACGATGCGACAAACACAGCTATAAACGTAGCTGCGATGTCATATACCATCAACGCATACGGTTCAAAGGCGCTCAGCTTCCCCTTTTGCTTTGCGCTCTTAGATTCGGTGTTCAAATCTCTTCTACTCTTCCCTATTGATCCCGTTGCCTACGTCCCCGCCCCCGAGGATCCTCCCCGTTCCGTTAAACAGTCGCCTGCAGCTAGGCGATCGCCTTTTTGAGGTTTCGCATGACGCGCTGGTCGTTGGAAAGCACTGCGAGGCCCACGCGGGTGGTTACGCGTCGGCCGCACAGATCAAGCTCCAAATAAGCAGTGCTCTTGCGTCTGTTAATACTTTTGATAAGGCCTTCGTGGCCAAGCAGCGGACCAGCCGTCACTACGACCTGGTCGCCGTCCTTTAAGGCCTCGCTCATGGGAACTACCCTGTCTCCTTTATGGGTAAAGCTGCCAATGAGCTGGGTCTCTTCTTTTGCCAGCGGCACAAACTGACCGTCTTGGGCAAGCACCCGGGCAAAGTCGTCCATGCGCAGCAGATACTGTTGCACGGTGCGGGGGTCTGCCGTATCGCAGATCAGATAACCGGGAAAGAGCGGCTTGGTCGTGTTGACCCATTCGCCGTGTACCTTGATCTCGGTTTGATATTGGGGATAAAAGAGCTCTTGCATGGCGCCCTGTGGCACCACGCGCTCGATGCGCTCGCGCATTATATCTTCGCGACCGTTAATGACCTGGATCACATACCACACGAGCACCACCCCCTTTGCTGTCTTACGTGTGGCTCACGGGGTTTGGGTATGGCTACGCCAGGGCGCTTGTGCGCGAAGGCGCTCCATATTCAAACCCTGAGCCCAGTCAGACAAGCACGTGGCTCTGCCCCACCGTGAACGGTATGTATGCGTGCAGTTGCTAGAGACGCGGCCGTGTATCGCAAAAATGACCGCATCCCCAGCTGGCTGCGTGCGGTCCAGTCAAGCGGGTACAAAACTGGACCGCACGCAAACAGCTAAGGCGTACTGCGTTTTGCCATTACGATTTGTCTACGAGGACGACGTTTAAGACCTTTATCGTCACTTGCAGCTTTTGCGCATGGCAACTTTATTGGAGCTCGTGGTGTTTCTGGCACCGCCGTTACGGCCGGATGCTGATCGACCCTGTGCGTAGCGCTCTATTGGAGCCGTAAGCACAGTTGAACCCATGTAACGTTAGGTATCCTAGCACAAGGAATTAGGGAACCAAATTTGGGATGTGTTGGACAACATCTCACTTGTTTGCAGCGCCGGGGGGGGGGGGTTGTTCTGCCAGATTATTCGCATTGCCGCAGGTGAATGAGAGGGGTTCGATAAAAACCGGGCGAGATACTGACAAAATGGCGCTGCGATGCGGTGACGGGGCTGTGAATGTCTAACAAACAAAGTACAAAAGCCGGAAGTAAATTGCGCAACATTTTGAGGGTGTTGGCGTGGGCGTCGCATTGCGAAGATGCTTATCGCACAACAGGCACGCCTGGCTACAGAGTCAACGCATTTTGGGGTGGTTTGTTGGATAACTTTTGGGGTGCAGCTAGATGTGGGCATACGGATTATGGGAAGAGGTTGACGATCGCGTCTCCCAGTGCGAGGCTCTCCAAAAATGGAAGAGAATGCATATAGAACATGCGTTCTATATCTGATATAATAGAGTAAATGGTATACGGGCAACGTGAGCCGGTGCGGAGGCCCCCAATGGTACGTATCGGCGAGATGGATGCTTTATTCGCAGCGACCGTCACTCAGAGCCCTTAGGCAGGTACGCGCCCCTGCTGGCCGACACCCATAAAGTTCGGCAGACAATCGAGTATCGAATTGGACATGCATGTGCCCAATGGATTGATGTGGTGCGCGAAAATGAATGGCAATCAGATTGTTCTCTTTGAATCCAACGACCGAGAGGTCACGATTCCTGTTGTAATTGACAAAGGAAGCGAAACTGTATGGCTGACCCGAAATGAGATGGCAGCGCTGTTTGATAGGGATGTCAAAACAATCGGCAAGCATATCAATAACGCTTTAAAGGAGGAATTAAGCGACGATGATTCAGTTGTCGCAAAATTTGCGACAACTGCTGCTGACGGTAAAAGATATCAAACTGATCATTACAGCTTAGACATGATATTGTCCATTGGATACCGCGTTAAATCCCAACGCGGTATTGAATTCCGTCGCTGGGCAACCAATGTGCTCCACAAATTTATTATTCAAGGACACGTTGAAAACGAACGCAGGCTCGAGCAACTAGGGACAGTCGCTCAGATTATCGAACGTCTACCCGACGACCTCGGTTCTCGCGAGATACTCGATATTGTTGAGAGCTATATAGATGTCTTTAAACTGCTCGATGAGTACGATCGTGAATCCATTGATCGGCCCAAGGGACAAACTGGGATATACACACTCGAATACGAGCTCTGTATGAAATTAATAGCCCAAATGCGCAGCCGATTTACGAGCGACCTGTTTGGCGTAGAAAAAGATCAGTCCCTCCGCAGCAGTATCTCGGTAATCAACCAGTCGTTTGGCGGCCAAGACCTCTATCAATCCGTTCAGGAAAAGGCAGCAAATCTGTTGTACCTCATCATCAAAAACCATTCATTTCTCGACGGAAACAAGCGCATCGGATGCAGCCTCTTTCTCTACTATCTAGATTGCAACGGACTGCTTTTTCGCGGCTTAGACAAACGAATCGCAGACAGCACGCTTGTAGCCGTCGCGCTCATGATAGCCGAGTCTAGACCTGAAGAAAAAGAATCTATGGTCTCTCTGGTTATGAACTTTTTGGAGTAAATGGGGCGTCGACACATAATCTTCCACTTGGAGGTAAACATCGATGTGGTGGTTTCCATCGATGTGGTGGTTTCGAACACGCACAACGAGAGTCAATCCCCAGATGGGAGTCTGAGAGTTTAGAAATAAAAAGGCCACTCAATTGAGTGGCCTTGCATCCACGATGGTGGAGACGAGGGGGATCGAACCCCTGACCTCTTGACTGCCAGTCAAGCGCTCTCCCAGCTGAGCTACGCCCCCGTGACGAGGAGATACTATAGGGGAAGACTTTCTTTGATGCAAGGGGGAATTTTGAATTGACTATCTGTCTTACGGGTTTTATCGGGACGGTTAAACACTTGCAAGGCGATTATTTCTATCCACCGTCCCGGGAAAACCCTGATGCGATAGACCTTACTTGTAGAGGTAAGCAATGGCGGTGCCGGTATGGACGGTAATCGTTGCGGTTGAACGCACGATGTTGCTGATGCCGGTGTCGGCTAGTGGGGCTAGCGGGGCGTGATCTAGCTCCCACTCTAGGCCGTGTTCGCTGACCTGGGTGTTGGGGGCGATGGCGATGATGGAGAAGGTCTTGCCGTTGGCGCCTTCTATGGTCCAGGACTCACCTGAGTGCAGAATGCGGGCAGTCACATCGTCCTCGGCAATCCAGACGGGGGCGTCATCGTAGCCCGCCAGCAGCCCCAGCACGCTCAGCGCCATGTCGGGGCGGCCTCCGGTAGCGCAAGTTGCAACTACCTCGGCACCTGGCCAGCGGCGGCGCACGGAATCCAGCGCCAACGCCAAGTCGGTATAGTCCTTGTACGGGTCGTGGCGCTCAACTTCAAAATCTACAGCGGCATCGACCAGTGCGCGACCGGCGTCGCTTACCGTGTCGGCATCACCCACATATACGTCGCATCCCAGCCCGGCGCTCAGCAGGGCATCCAACCCGCGGTCCACGGCGACAACGCGGTCGCACTCCCCTGCCAAACGGCACAGTAACTCGGCACTTGCCACCACGGGCGAGCCGCACACAACCAGTACTTTGTAAGCCACGGCCCTCGCCTAGCCCTCAAACGCCAGCACGCGATCGAGCGCAAGCTCCTCATAGCTGTCGATAAAGATATCGCAGCTGGCGCGCACCTCGTCGCGCTCCATACGGCCATGCGGATCATAGATGCCCACACGCTTAAAGCCCGCGATGCCGGAGCTCTTAAGGCCAAAGACCGCGTCCTCAAACACCCACGCGCGATCAAACTCGTGTCCATGGCGCTCCTCCAGACGGCGCAGCGCCAGCTCATACACATCGGGGAACTGCTTGGAGCGGCCGGCCTCGCCCGTCGTGGTAATAAACTCCATGTAGGCGTCGAGTCCCGAACCCGCAAGCGCCGACGCAACCAGCTCGGCCGGTGTGGACGTGGCCACACACATGGCGATACCCGCCGCTTTCACCTGCTCCAAAAACGCCAGTAAGCCCTCGCGCGGTGGCACCTTGGAGTAGCCATCGATCAGGATCTCACTCAGCTCGCGATACACTTCCCCGCCATTCGCGCAAATGCCCCACGTGTCGTGGTAGGCCTGGCACTCGTCCTCGAGCGACAGGTGCTCAAACTGAGCGAAGTCATCGACCGTCACCTCTATACCGTGGCGGCGCAATAACTCGGGCTGGGCATAGGCCCAAACGGGGGTACTGTTCACCAACGTGCCGTCGCAATCGAAAATAAAAGCAACGTTGGGGGCGGCGGTCTGGGACATAAACGAACCTTTCGATGTCAAATGGTAAACATCCTGCTAAAAACGTTTTACCAAACGTCAAACTAACAATCTTGAAACCCTAATTGGTAAAACTGTCAAGAGTTTTACCATCGCAATTCTGCCAGTGGTCTAAACATGGCGCTCACCGATTAAAAGCCGCCGCAAAACCACTTTCCTCCATAAAAGTAATGTACAGGTGTTATGGTAGTTTCTGCCGAAAGTTCCACCGAGCACGCGAGGTGGAACGAATCATAGAACTATCGCCGTCCCTTCGATTCGTGCAGCCCTGGACCTTTCGCATCTAGTCACCAAGGCAACACGCTGCCGCGTCATGATGGGATCAAACGTGAGCGATACAAAGCTAAAGCCAACGGCTAAAAAGCCCGCTACCCGCAAGCCCGCTCCGCACGCACCGGAGCTTTCCAAGGACGATGTCTATCTGTTTGGCATCGGCATGTGGGAGCGCAGCTGGGAAAAGATGGGCGCGCACCCCGACACGCAGAATCGTACGCGCGGCTGGCGTTTTTGCGTTTGGGCGCCCGACGTAAAGAGCGTGCATGTCATTGGCGAATTTAACGACTGGGACGAGGAAGCCAACCCGCTGGTGCCCGTGCATACGAGCGCTATCTGGGAAGGCTTTATTCCTGGCGCCGAGCAGGGCCAACTGTATAAGTACCTGATTGAGACCAACGAGGGCGAAAAGCTCTACAAGGCCGATCCGTACGCCTTTAAGGCCGAGTGCCCTCCGGGTACGGCCAGCGTGCTGTGGACCCTCGACGGTTATAAGTGGAACGACGCCGCGTGGCTCAAGCGCCGCGCCGGCCATAACCACATGTCCCAGCCGCTCAACATCTACGAGGTGCATATTGGCTCGTGGAAGCGCCACGGCGACGCGCCCCAAGGCGAGCCCGACGAGTACGGCAACTATCCCGGCCCCATGGATCCCTTCCCCGCGCAGCGCGGCGAGTTCTACACCTACGACGACCTGTCGGTGGAGCTCGTGGACTACGTGCGCGACATGGGTTATACGCATATTGAGGTCATGCCGCTTATGGAGCATCCCTTCGATGGCTCCTGGGGCTACCAGACGACCGGCTACTATGCCGCCACGTCGCGCTACGGCGACCCGCAGCAGCTCATGCACTTTATCGATGCGTGCCACGAGGCTGGCATCGGCGTGATCATGGACTGGGTGCCCGGCGGTTTTTGCGCCGACTCCCACGGCCTTGCCACCTTTAACGGCCACATGCTGTTTGAGCACGAGATTCACCCCAACTGGGGCACGCATAAGTTCGATTTCGCCCGCGGCGAGGTCCGCTCCTTCCTGGTCTCCAACGTGCTGTACTGGCTCGAGAACTTCCACGTGGACGGCATTCGCATGGACGGTGTGTCCAGCATGCTGTACCTCAACTTTGGCATCGACGATCCCGGCCAAAAGAAGTTCAACAAGTACGGTACCGAGGAGGACCTGGACGCCAGCGCGTTTATCCGTCAGGTCAACTGCGCCGTTGAGGCTCACTACCCCGACGTGATGATGATGGCCGAGGAGTCCACCGCGTGGCCGCTCGTGACCTATCCGCCGCAGGACGGCGGCCTGGGCTTCCACTACAAGTGGGACATGGGCTGGATGAACGACACCCTGCACTACATGCAGACCGATTTTCCGTGGCGCCCCGGCAACCACGGCCTGCTCACGTTCTCCATCATGTACGCCTTTACCGAGAACTTTATCTGCCCCTTGAGCCACGACGAGGTCGTGCACGGCAAGTGCTCGCTGATCGGCCGTATGCCGGGCGACTGGTGGCGCCAGTTTGCCGGCCTGCGCACGCTGGCCTTCTACCAGATGACGCACCCCGGTGCCAAGCTCAACTTTATGGGCAACGAGATCGGCCAGTTTATCGAGTGGCGCTACTACGAGTCCATCCAGTGGTTCCTGACCGAGGAGTACGAGACTCACAAGCATCACCAGGCGTTTATCAAGGCGCTCAACCACCTGTATACCGCCGAGCCCGCCCTGTACGAGCGCGGCTATACCGACGACGGCTTTACCTGGATCGATGCGGACAACTCCAAGCAGTCCATCGTGAGCTTTGTGCGTCAGGGCGAGGACGTCGACGACGATCTGGTGATCCTGATCAACTTTGACCCGGCGAGCTATGAGAGCTTCCGCGTGGGCGTGCCGCGCGAGGGTGACTGGGAGGTCATCTTCGATTCCGACCGTCCCGAGTTTGGCGGCAGCGGCTATGCCGGCGAGGAGCCCTACACCTGCTCGAGCGAGCCCTACCCGTGGAACGGGCAGATGGACTCTATCGAGATTAAGGTGCCCGGCCTGGCAGGCGTGGTGCTCAAGCGCCGCGGTCCCAGCAGCTATAAGCCGCCGGTGGTTGAGGAGCCGAAGAAGGCTACGCGTAAGCGCACGTCCTCGGTGAAGCCCAAGCCCAAGCCCAAGGCAGCGGCTGCCAAGAAGGCTCCGGCTAAGGCGAAGGCTGCTACGACCAAGGCAACCAAGGCCAAGGGTGCGGCAAAGCCCGCGACCAAGGCGACCGCGGTCAAGGCTACCGCGAAGCCTACGGCCAAGAAGCCGGCTGCCAAAAAGGCAACTACCAAGGCCAAGTCAGCTTCTGTTAAGTCGCCTGCCAAGGAAGCGTAACAAAGACGTTACCGCTGTAATCACCCGCCCCTCTGGGGCGTAGGATGTAAGTCATAACCGTTCCGGGAGATATCCCCGGGGGAAAGGAACGTATGAATAAGATCTTCGACAACAAGCAGGAGTTTACCGAGCTCTATCGCGATGCCGTCATGAGCATTAGCGGCAAGAGCGTCGAGGCCGCCAGCGACCTCGACCGCTTTAACGCCCTGGCCAAGCTCGTGGCCGAGAAGGCGCGCACCGTCGCCACCGCCAGCGACGCCCGCGTCACCGCCGAGGGCAAGAAGCGCGTGTACTACTTCTCGATCGAGTTTTTGATCGGCCGCCTGCTCGACAACTACCTGCTCAACTTTGGCGTGCGCGACATGGTCGCCGAGGCGCTCGACGATATGGGCTTCGACCTGTCCGTCATCGAGAACCAGGAGCCCGATCCGGCTCTGGGCAACGGTGGCCTGGGCCGCCTGGCCGCATGCTTCCTGGATTCCATGGCAGCCGAGGGCATTGCCGGCTACGGCAACGGCATGCGCTACCGCTACGGCCTGTTTAAGCAGGAGATCGTCAACGGCAGCCAGGTCGAGACCACCGACGAGTGGCTCACCCACGGCTATCCCTGGGAGGTCCGTCGTCAGGACAAGGCCGTGACCATCAAGTTTGGTGGCCACGTTGAGGGCTTTGAGGAGGACGGCCGCACGTTCTACCGCACGGTGGATACGCAGGACATCCTGGCCGTTCCCTACGACATCCCCGTCGTTGGCTATGCCGGCGAGACCGTCAACAAGCTGCGCGTTTGGGCTGCTGAGCCGGTCGTAGAGCACTTTGACCTGGAGGCCTTCAACCGCGGCGACTATGCTCTCGCCGACGCCGAGCGCGCCGAGGCCGAGGCCATCAGCGCCATCCTTTACCCCAACGACGCCGGCGAGCACGGCCGTCTGCTGCGCCTGAAGCAGGAGTACCTGTTTGTCTCCGCCGGCATCTACAGCCTGCTCGACACCTTTGAGAAGGAGCACGGCGAGAACTGGGAGCTGCTGCCGCAGTTTGTGGCCATCCACACCAACGACACCCACCCCGCCATGTGCGGCCCCGAGCTCATGCGCATCCTCATCGACGAAAAGAAGCTCGAGTGGGACGACGCCTGGAACATCGTGACGCAGGTCGTGAGCTACACCAACCACACCATCCTGCCCGAGGCCCTGGAGAAGTGGCCCATCGGCACGTTCTCCAAGCTCCTCCCCCGCGTGTACCAGATCATCGACGAGATCAGCCGTCGCTGGCACGAGTCGTTCGACACCACGCAGGAGGGCTGGCAGGAGCGTCTGCGCCAGACCGCCATTCTGTGGGACGGCGAGATTCGCATGGCCAACCTGTCCGTGATCTGCAGCCACAGCGTCAACGGCGTGGCCAAGATTCACTCCGACATCATTAAGAACATCGTGCTCAAGGACTTCTACGCCCTCACGCCCGAGAAGTTCAACAACAAGACCAACGGCATCTCGCACCGTCGCTTCTTTGCCGAAGCCAACCCCACCTACGCCAAGCTCGTGACCGAGGCCATTGGCGACGGCTGGCTCAAGGACGCCTTTGAGCTGGAGAAACTTAAGGAGTTCCAGAACGACAGCGAGTTCCTGAAGGCCGTGGGTGCCTCCAAGCGCGCCAACAAGGAGCGTCTGGCCGACTACGTTAAGGCCGAGACCGGCCTGGTTATCGACCCCAACACCGTCTTCGATGTTCAGGTGAAGCGCTTCCACGCCTACAAGCGCCAGCTTATGAACATCATGAAGGTGATGGACATCTACAACCGTCGCATCGCCGATCCCAACTTCCACGTGACGCCGACGACCTTCATCTTTAGCGGCAAGGCTGCCTCGAGCTACACCTTTGCCAAAGAGACCATCCGCCTCATCAACTCCGTCGCCGAGGTCGTCAACAACGACCCGCGTGTGAACGAGGTCATGAAGGTCTGCTTTATCCCCAACTTCCGCGTGAGCAACGCCCAGCTCATCTACCCCGCCGCCGAGATCTCTGAGCAGATTTCGACCGCCGGCAAGGAGGCCTCGGGCACGTCCAACATGAAGCTCATGATGAACGGCGCCATTACGCTGGGTACCCTCGACGGCGCCAACATCGAGATCGCCGACCTGGCCGGCCGCGAGAACGAGGCCATCTTTGGCCTGACCGCTCCCGAGGTCGAGCAGCTCTGGGCATCCAACAGCTACTTTGCGTGGGATACCCTCAACGGCGACCGCGAGCGTCTGGGCCGCGTGATGGACGAGCTCAAGGACAACACCTTTGCGGGTCTTTCGGGCAACTTCGAGAGCATCTACAACGAGCTCATGAACAACAACGACCCCGACCTGGTCATGGCAGATTTCCGCAGCTACGTGGATGCGTGGGAGAAGCTCACGGGCAGCTACGGCGACCAGGAGACCTGGAACCGCAAGGCGCTGCTCAACACCGCGTCCAGTGGCTGGTTCTCGAGCGATCGCACCATTCGCGAGTACCGCGACGAGATCTGGCACGCGTAGGGGTGCACACTCCCCTAGCCGCACGGCATTACCCGGCGGGCGCGAATAGGCTCCGTGCCCGCCGCTAATGAATTAAGGAACATCGATGACAGAAGGAGAAATCGATGAGTAAGAAAGAATGCATCGCGATGCTCCTCGCAGGAGGACAGGGCAGCCGATTGGGGGCACTCACCCAAAAGATCGCTAAGCCGGCGGTTAGCTTTGGTGGCAAGTTCCGCATTATCGACTTTTCGCTCTCCAACTGCTCCAACTCGGGCATCGACACGGTGGGCGTTCTGACGCAGTATCGTCCCTACCTGCTGCATGCCTACGTGGGCTCCGGCGAGGCCTGGGATCTGGACAGCCGTGACGGCGGCGTGTCGATCCTCCCGCCGTACGAGACGCAGACCGGCGGCGCCTGGTATGCGGGCACGGCCGACGCCATCACGCAGAACCTGGACTACATCAAGGCCAACGATCCCAAGTACGTCCTGATTCTTTCCGGCGACCACCTGTATCGCATGGATTACCGCAAGATGCTCAAGACGCACATCGAGAACAACGCCGACCTCACGGTGAGCGTTATGCCCGTGCCGTGGGAGGAGGCCAGCCGCTTTGGCATCCTGACCACCGACCCCGAGGACGGCCGCATCACCAAGTTTACCGAGAAGCCCGAGAAGCCCGATTCGAACCTCGCGTCCATGGGCATCTACATCTTCTCGGCCGACGTGCTGATCGAGGCCCTCGAGGAGGACGCCCTGGACCAGCGCTCGAGCCACGACTTTGGCAAGGACATCATCCCCAAGCTGCTCGGCGAGGACAAGCGCCTGTACAGCTACGAGTTCCACGGCTTTTGGAAGGACGTCGGCACCATCGCCAGCTTCCACGAGACCTCGATGGACCTGCTGGGCAACAACCCCGAGTTCGACCTCTTTGACAAGAGCTTCCCCATCATGTCCAACATCACCACGCGTCCGCCGCACTACATTGGCCCGGACGGCCGCCTGGACGACTGCCTGGTCTCCAACGGCTGCAAGATCTACGGCACCGCTCGCCACTCGATCCTTTCGACCGATGTCATCATCGAGGAGCGTGCCGTGGTCGAGGACTCCGTGCTGCTGCCGGGTGCGCACGTTAAGAGCGGCGCGCACATCTGTCGCGCCATTTTGGGCGAGAACTCCACGGTCGAAGAGGGCGTGAAGCTCGGCTCTGTCGATACCACCAAGGATACGGCCGTCGTTGGAAATGACGTCGTTATCGGGAAGGGGGAATGATCCGATGATCAATCGCAAGGCCATCGGTTATATCACCGCTAACTACTCTTCGACCTACGGCAGCGTGCTGCTCAAGGACCGCCCCATCGCGTCCGTTCCGTTTTTGGGCCGCTACCGCCTGATCGACTTCCCGCTGTCCAACATGATGAATGCCGGCATTAAGACCGTCGGCGTCGTCATGCCGGGTAACTACCGCTCGCTGATCGACCACGTGGGCTCGGGCAAGGACTGGGGCCTGGACCGCAAGAAGGGCGGCCTGTTCATGGTGCCCGGCAACGCGTATGGCACCACCAAGGGCGGCATGCGCTTCCTGCTGCGCGACATCATCTCCAACAAGACGCTGTTCCAGCGCTCGGACAAGCCCTATGTCGTGATGATGGGCACCAACATCATCTTTAACATGGACCTCAACACCATCATCGAGGCGCACGAGAACTCCGGTGCCCAGATGACCGTGGTGTACTGCAAGGCCACGCGCAATGTTGATGACGAGACCAAGCTCGAGATTAACGAGAACGGCCGCCTGACGGGCGTGAGCGCCGGCGTCGTGTACGGCGACAACGCGTCCATGGACTGCTGCATCGTCAACCGCGAGACGCTGCTCGAGATCATCGATCACTACCAGGCCGCCGATTATCTGGACCTGCTCGAGGCACTCCAGGGCGACTTTGGCAACATCGACGTGTGCAGCTACGAGTACAAGGGCGAGGTCGTGGGCGTGTTTAGCGAGAAGTCGCTGTATCGCCGCAGCATGGACCTGCTCGACCAGACCGTGGCCGACCAGCTCTTCGACCCCGAGCGCCCGATCCTGACCAAGGCCCACGACGTGCCGCCCTCGCGCTACGCGACCGGTAGCCACGCCTGCAACTCGATCATCTCGGCCGGCTGCATCATCAAGGGCACCGTGCGCAACTCGATCCTGTCGCGCGGCGTCGTGGTTGAGGAAGGCGCCTCGGTGACCAACTCGATCATCAACCAGAGCTGCATCATCAAGAGTGGCGCCCGCGTCGAGAACGCCATCTTGGACAAGAACAACGTGGTGCCCACCAACACCGAGCTTCGCGGCACGCCCGAGAACATCCTGGTGCTGGGCAAGGCTCCGTTAACTTCCGATACCACCATCGCTCGTTAACATTGGCGTCGCATAATCGCACGTAAACTGAAGAATAGCCGCCCGGTTTGTACCAGGCGGCTATTCTCGAATTGCAACATGGGAGACAATATGGCAGAAACCAGCAAAAAGATGCAGATCGTGTTTGCCTCGGCCGAGTGCGCACCGTTTGTTAAGACCGGTGGCCTGGGTGACGTGGCGGGCTCGCTGCCCTCGGCGCTCGTGCGCGCCGGCGCCGAAGTCATCGTGATGGTGCCCAAGTACGCCACCATCAAGGACGAGTACAAGGCGCAGATGGAGCATTTCTCCGACTTTTACGTGAGCCTGGGCTGGCGCAACGAGTACTGCGGACTCGAGAAGCTCGAGCACGACGGCGTCACCTATATGTTTATCGACAACGAGCGCTACTTTGCGCGCGACTATCCGTACGGCTTCTTTGACGACGGCGAGCGCTTTGCGTTCTTCTCCAAGGCCATCACCGAGAGCCTGCAGCACCTGCCGGCCGGCTTTGAGTGCGACATCCTGCACTGCAACGACTGGCAGACGGCACTGGCGCCCGTGTTTTTGCGCGAGTTCTACCAGGGCCTGCCGCTGTACGACCGCGTCAAGACCGTGTTCTCGATCCACAACGTGGCGTTCCAGGGCCAGTTTAGCGACACCGTGATGGAGGACATCCTGGGCGTGGCGCATATTCCGGCGGCCGCCTCGCAGCTGCGTTGCGACGCCTGCAGCGTCAACTACATGCTGGGCGCGCTGCGCTATGCCGACGCCATCACCACGGTAAGCCCCACCTATGCCAGCGAGATCCAGACGCCCGAGTTTGGCGAGGGCCTGGACGGCGTGCTGCGCGAGCGTTCCTACGCACTGCAGGGCATTTTGAATGGCATCGATGTGGCGGGCTTTGACCCGGCGACCGATACGCGCATTGCCGCCAACTACACGGTTGAGGACCGCTCCGGCAAGGCTGTGTGCAAGGCCAAGCTGCAGGAAGAGCTGGGGCTCGAGGTTCGCGACGACCGTCCGCTCATGGTTATGGTCACGCGCCTGACGCGCCAGAAGGGCATGGACCTGGTCATGTACGCGCTCGACCGCATTTTGGCCGGCGGCGTGCAGGTGGCGGTGCTGGGCACCGGCGACCGCGACTACGAGGATGGCCTTCGCTACTTCCAGGACAAGTACCCCGGCACCATGGCCGCACGTATCGAGTTTGATCCGGCGCTGTCGCAGCGCATGTATGCCGCTGCCGACATGTTCCTGATGCCTTCGAAGTTTGAGCCCTGTGGCCTGTCGCAGATCATCGCCATGCGCTACGGCACCCTGCCCATCGTGCGCGAGACCGGCGGCCTGAAGGACACCGTGCAGCCGTACAACGAGTTTACCGGCGAGGGCACGGGCTTCTCGTTTAGCAACTTTAACGGCGACGAGATGGGCGACGCGGTCTTCCGCGCGGCACGTCTGTTCTGGGACAACCGCGACGCTTGGAACCAGCTGGTCACGCAGGCCATGAGCCAGGACTTTAGCTGGACGCGCTCGGCGGATAAGTATCTGGATCTGTACTTCTTTATGCATCCGGAGATCGAGAGGCCGGCGGCTGTGGAGGCTGCTGCGCCTGTTGAGGAGCCTGCTGCTGTTGAGGAGCCTAAGGTTGAGCCCGAGGTTGTGGCCGAGCCGGTTGTTGAGGCGCCCGTTGCTGTTGAGGAGCCCAAGGTTGAGGAGAAGCCGGTTGAGGCTACTCCCGAGATAAAGGCCAAGGCCACAGCAGAGGCTGCTCCCGAGCCCGAGGCCAAGCCGGCTGCGAAGCCTGCCGCCAAGAAGACCACGACGCGCAAGACGACGGCCAAGAAGGCTACGACGACCAAGGCCGCTGCCATCAAGACGACTGCCTCCAAGGCAACGACCACGCGCAAGCGCACGACCGTTGCCGCCAAGACTGAGGTCACTCCCGAGGTAAAGGCCGAGGCACCTGCTGTTGAGGCCAAGCCCGCGGCAAAGGCTCCGGCAAAGACCGCTGCCAAGAAGACGACCGCGGCTAAGGCTACGACTGCCAAGAAGACTACGGCAACGAAGACGACCACCAAGGCCGCCGCAAAGTCTGCTGCCAAGGTCGAGGAGACGCCCGTCGAGCCCAAGGCAGAGGCCAAGCCGGCCGCCAAGACCACCACGCGCAAGCGCACCACGACGACGGCCAAGAAGACCACGGCAAAGGCAGCTGCTCCCAAGGCAGAGGCAAAGCCTGCGGTAAAGGCCGAGCCGGCACCGAAGGCCACCGAGGCTAAGACCGAGACCAAGGCCGCTCCGAAGACTGAGGCCAAGGTTGAGGCAAAGGTCAAGCCCGCCAAGGAGACCCCGGTCTCCCCCGCCGCTCCGGTCGAGGATAAGGCTCCTTCCAAGAAGACTTCCGTCCGCAAGGCTACGGCCACCCGCAAGCGCCGCTAATTCGGACGATCCAAAACTCAATCCTCAACAAACAAGGGGGCGCCCCAGCCGGCGCCCCCTTCTGAGTAGATTTTTGGGACATGCCTTAAAATCTACCTTTTGACTTAGCGACCGAGCGCGTCATAAAAGGTAGATTTTAAGGCATGTCCCAAAAATCTACCTTGGTTGGTAAAACGATTTTCTAGCACAGCCGTTCGCCGATAGTGAACGGCTGTGGTTTATACAACTAAAGTGCAACGGATATACTTAGGAACTGTGCGTTAAGCCATGACCCGTTGGCCATGATTGTATAGAACTGGACCATACTATGAGATTGATTCACAACAGCCGCCTGCCGCAATTTCGCACTCCGTTTGGCGCTGTGACCACTGGAACGACCCTTTCGCTTTCGGTGATTTTGGAGGACGCCGATCCCAACCAGGCAACGCTGACGCTGCGCACCTGGGTCGACGAGATCGGGGAATCTCTGTATCCCATGACACACGAGGGCGACGGCATCTTTACCGCCGAACTGGAATGCGCCGAACCCTGTCTAATCTGGTACAGCTTTATATGCAATATCGAGGGCCAGCCCGAGGTCCGCTTGGGCGCACCGCAGGGTCGCACCGGCGGCGAGGGCGTAACCTACGACTACGCCGAGGTTCCGTCCTTCCAGGTTACCGTCTACAAGCACCGCGAGAACCGTCCCACCTGGTACGAGCGCGGCATGGTCTATCAGATCTTCCCCGATCGCTACGCCCGCGACGAGCACTGGCGCGAGCGCACGCTGGCCGAGGTCGAAAAACCGCGTAAGGGCATTCAGCGCCGCATGGTCGAGGACTGGAACGAGCCGCCCGTGTACGAGCGTGCCGAGGACGGCTCCATCAAGACCTGGGACTTCTACGGCGGATCGCTCAAGGGTATTCAGGAAGACCTGCCCCGCATTGCCGAGCTGGGCTTTACGGCCATCTACCTCAACCCCATCTTTGAGGCGACGAGCAACCACCGCTACGACACCGCCGATTACACCAAGATCGATCCGATTCTGGGCACCGAGCAGGACTTTACCGAGCTGTGCCAGGCGGCCGAGAAGCTGGGCATTTCCATCATTCTGGACGGTGTCTTCAACCACACGGGCGACGACTCCATCTATTTCAATCGCTATGGCAACTACCCCGGCGTAGGTGCATGGCAGAGTGAGGATTCGCCGTGGCGCGATGCGTTTACCTTCCACGAGGACGGCTCGTACGACTGCTGGTGGGGCGTGGGCAATATGCCCGCCATCAACGAGAACTCCGAGCTCGTGCGCGAGAAGCTCTTGGGCAAAGACGGCGTCATCCGCAAATGGCTCCGCGCCGGTGCCCATGGCTGGCGCCTGGACGTGGCCGACGAACTTTCCGACGACTTTCTGGCTGAGATTAAGAAGGCCGTACTCGCCGAAAAACCCGATGCGTTGCTGCTTGGCGAAGTCTGGGAGGACGCCTCCAACAAGATCAGCTACGGCCATCTGCGCCGCTACCTGCAGGGCTCCGAGCTCGATTCTGCTATGGACTACCCCTTCCGCGACATGGTCATCGGCTTTTTGATGGGCTACAAGAACGCCTACCAGGCAGCCGAGGATATCGAGACCCTGCGCGAAAACTATCCGCGCGAGGCTCTGTCCTGCGCGCTCAATCTGCTCTCGAGCCACGATCGACCGCGCATCATCTCGGTGCTCGGCGGCGGCCCCGACGAGTCGCAGCTGCCCGAGTGCGAGCGCAGCAAATGGCGTCTGG
>CAKUEZ010000026.1 GCA_934646965.1 uncultured Collinsella sp.
GCAGCATCGGCCCGGTAGTACTTGGTTTCGACAAGTTCGCAGAGCGGCTTATCCGGCATACCGCCCTCGACATCGGGGAAATTATAGGTATACGACTGGCCCTTTTCGAGCGTGACATTACTCGGAAGCACGCAGTCCGTGTAGTGATTGACCACGGTCGTGTTGACCTTAACGCCGCCTCCGTCCGTCACGTCGGTCACGCCGCAGGGCATGATGGCATCGCTTGCCGGCGTGGCGGCGTTGTTGCTGGGGGTGTTTTGCTCGGCGGGCACCGCATCGCCAGAGCCGCTGGCGGCGTCAGCTGGAGTTGCCTGCTGAGGTTCAGCGGTAGCTTGCGCCACCGGAGCAGCATTGGACGCCGGCGCGGTCGTTGCAGCCGAGTCCGCCGTACCCGTCGGTGTCACCGGAGCCGCTGCGACCTCACCCGTCGGCACGCCGGAGTCCGCGCACTCGATCGCAAGCGCCACGCTCGGCAGTAGCAGCTGACCAACCATAAGCGCGCACGCACCGGCGCAAGCGATTTTGGCGCCCACGCAGCGCCAAGTACCGTGAACCAGCGAACAGGTGCGCTCGCGCTGGGTCTGCTTATCAAAGTGGCTTCCGTTCATAACGGCCCCCTTGGTCGAAAGACTGCACCACCACAAAGGTGCCTGTCCCCTTTGCGGTGGTCCTGTACAACCAAGATGCGCCAAACAGCCCCGTATGCCTAGGTTCGTAGATGCGAACCTAGGCCTCTACCTGTGGAAATAAAAAGAGCCGCCGCAAGGGTACCCATGCCCACGCGGCGGCTGAAAATGGCTATGAAAGCTTGCGTCAGCGGTCGCGGCGCTTGGACGCGACGAAGCCGGCGCCGATGACGGACACACCGGCGATGCCAAGGACGGCGGCCGCCGTCGTGACGTTATCGCCTGTGGCGGCCAGAACACCGGAAGCGTTTTTGGCGCCGGTAGCAGTCTTGGTCGCAACGGTCGTGGTGGTCTTTGCGTCCTTATCTACGGGCTTGAGGTCAGGCTTCTGCTCGGGATTGGGCATAGGATCGGGATTGGGCGTCGGATCGGGCTCCGGCGTCGGCTCCGGCTCCTGTCCGTCTCCAAAATCAATCACCACATCATGGGCGACCTCGGAAGAACCGACGATATCCGTAATCGCAGACGAACCGGCAACACCGACGACCTGACCGTTCTGGGAACTCTGCCATTGCCCCGTATCGACAACCTTTTTCACATCGCGCACGGCACCATCCGTCGGAGTCGTAATCGTCGCATTTCCTCGCAAATCAATCATCGCGGCATGGAACAGTGTCGCATTCGCGACGTTGCGGTTGATCGCATAGATTCCCGCAGTCGCACCCGAAGCCTCGATCTTCGAGTTGAAAATCTGGATACGAGGCGTTTCCGACCCGATGTTTGCCTCTGCCATGATTCCAAAACTTTGATTACGGGCGGCATCGATGCTGCTTGCGGCAGATAGACTTCGAGACGTAAGATTCGACTTCTCGACAAGCATCCACACTGCACCGTCTTGCGAGCGTGCGCCGATGCCCGCCGAGAACGAGGCCGCACTGCCGGCGGAAAGCACGACATCGGCTCCGTTGACGATTTTCATGAGGGTATTCTTCTTGATACCGACCGTATAAATGCACGCGGAAGCCCACGAGGCATCGGCAGTCTTAATCGACAGATTGGCGTCATCGATGGTGACATCGGCACCGCGCTCGTAAGAGGAATCCGGCTCTTCCTGCTCGCCTTCCTGAGCAGTGTGTCTGTTGGGAATATTGTCGGCAAAGATGCCGAAGATGCTCTGCATTGGACGCCAAGATCCTTCCGCCGATTTCGCCTCGATTTTGACATCGGCGCCCTTATCGATCTTCACGCTGCCGGCCGTCGCGCGAATGCCCGCCACATGATCCGATGTACCCGAAGCCGTCACGTTGACGCTGGCACCGCTGATGGTCACATCGCCGCCGACATTGCCGTCGCCTTCCGCCGCAATAACATCGTTCTGGGCCGTCGCATTAAGGATGCCGTCGCCGGTAATGGCGAGGTTGCCGTTTTTAACAGCAATAGCGCTCTGACCGGTATCGGCTGTGATGGTGTTATTGCCGGTCACGCCGATATTGAGGTTGCCCTGAGCGCTGATACCGGCACCGTTGTAGCCATTGAGCTTCATGTCGTCGGCGCCGTCCCAGGACCACGTTCCGGCCTCGTCGCCGGCGACCGCGCCCTTGTTGTACTGCGTGCCGCCCACGTTGACCCACTCGGCGGCGAGTGCCACGCTCGGCAGCAGCAGCTGGCCGGCCATGAGTGCGCAGGCCCCCGCACAGGCAAGCTTGGCGCCCACACGTCGCCACGTTCCGCGGGAGAGCGAGCATGCGCGACCGCGGTTGATTGAGTTGTCATGGATTTGTTTTTGCATGTGAGCCTCCTTGTCGTAGGGGGTGCTTCTGTAACACCATGTTACGTAAAGTTTTCCGGGTCCCGGGGCACAAATTCGCATGCGGGCCATCTGCCAGCGCAAAAGGCAGTGGGCACGCGATTGCCAAGCGCACCCCGTCTTTCGAAAGGCCCACCCCCTACCGTCCTGGTCTAAAATCGGGGACACGATTATTCCGTCCATCCAAAGGACCATCCTTGAACCTGAGCAAGCAAAAAATCAACGCGCTTCTGGCCCTCGCGCTCTTTACCTTTGTCTTTCTTGCCGCCGAGTTTCGCTTCGATATCAATGTCGGGCTGCTCGCCGGTGCCGAGCGCGTTGTAATTGCACAGGGCTTTATCCTGGGCGCCAGCGTGCTCGGCTTTATCGGATATGCGCCGCTACTGGCCCTCGCCCAGCGTAAAGGCCAGCCTCAGGCAGTTGTCAGCGCCGCCGTCCCCATCGCCATCTTGGGGTTGACTCAGATTCAGTCCCCCACGGGCCCGCTTGCGCTCGAAATTCTGGGGTGCCTCGCATTCCTCGGGCTCGGCCTGCTGGGTGCCGCGGCGCACCATGCCTTCGCTATGACGTTCCAAAACGACCCCAAACTTGCCACCGGTGCAGGGGCGGCATACGCTGCGGGCATTCTGATGCAGTTCGCGATCAACCTGCTCGACTGCGGCGGTATCGTCGAGCTCATCGTTCTTGGCGCGGCGACGATCGTCATCTCCGCCCTTAGCGCTGCTCCCCAAGCCGCAGACGAGGGCTCCAGCCACACCGCCAACCCCTTTATCGATCCCTCGCACGCCCTCGCCAAGCAGGCGTGCTGGAGCATCGCACTCGTCATGATTCTCGCCTGCTTGTTCTCGACACTCGATAACGTCGTCACGTTTTCCAATGCCCACGGAACCATCGCCGTGCAGACTTGGCCGCGCCTCTTTTTGGCAGCAAGCGGTCTCGTCGCCGGCATCGTCTTTGACCTTGCCGAGCGTCGTTACATGGGACTCGTTATGCTCGGTGTAACGGTGCTGTCCACCATTTCGATCCTGGCCGTAGAAGCCGGCGCCGACCCCAACTTGGGCCTCATCGTCTTTTACCTGAGCTCGGGCTTTTTCGTCACGTTCTTCACCGCCACGTTTACGCAGTTGGCACCGCGCATGCATGCCCCGGCTTTGTGGGCCGGCATGGGTCGCGCGGCCAATAACGTTTGCGCGTTCACCACGTCGGGCATCTCGCTGGCGCTGGTTACCTCGGGCAATGTCGCCCTCATCATGATCGGCGCGCTCATGCTGCTCGTAGCGGCCAGCGTGGCATTCGTTGCTGCCGGCCTATTCCGCCTGCCCCAAACCGAGCAGGAGCGCGAACATCAACAGCTTGCCGAGGAAGCGCTCGCCGCGCCAAGCATCGAGGAGCAGCGTCAGTTCTTCATCACCGACCACGGTCTCACCCCGCGCGAAGTCGATGTGCTCACGGCCGTAACCCAGGACGAGCGACCGCTTAAACAGATCGCCGAGGAGCTCGGCATCTCGATGCGCATGGTCCAGCGCCACCTGAGCTCCATCTACCAAAAGACCGACACGCAAACGCGCGCCGGTCTCACCAAAGCTTTTCCCTCAGCCTAAAACAAAACCACCACAAAGGCGCACTGTCCCCTTTGTGGTGGTTCTGGTCGGTTAGCCTTCGAGCTGTGCCAGCTTGTAGCGGTAGGCTGCGGCGATGACGTCCTTGCAGCCCTCGCGACCCAGCTTGGCGCGGTTGACGACGATGTCCTTGCCGCTCGTCATCTTCCACTTGCCGGCGCTGTAGCGCTTGTAGAATGCCTCACGCGCCTTCTGTTGCTGCTTGACCAGCTTGGCGCCCTTCTTTTTGTTGAGGCCACGCTTCTTGCGAACGATCTCGACGCGGTCCTCAAAGGGGGCGGTCACCAGCACGGCGATGTGGTTGGGGTTATTGCGCAGCAGGTAATCGGACAGGCGACCCTCGATAATGCAGCTCTCGGTCTCGCCCAGGTCCAAAATCACCTGGCTCATCTTTTGGAACAGCTTGTCCGAGTACGAACGGGCATCGTAACGGTCGGGCAGAAACGCCATGTTCTCCACGGCCAAGCGCTCGTCGTAGGCCGCCATCTTATCGAGCGATTCGCCCGCACGCAGCGACGCGCGCACCAGCAGCTCGTTGTCGTACAGCGGAATCCCCAGCTCGTTGGCGAGGATACGGCCAATCTCGTGGCCCTCGGCACCAAAGTCACGCGCGATGGTAATGACCACGGGGCTTTTCTTGTTCACCAGATCGCTCATCGCGATTCCTTTCTAACAAATGAGAAAAAGGCTGTCCTCGTTTCTCATTTTGTCACTTACGACCGTCCTGGTTTCCCAAGTGCGGCAGATTGTCCCGAAAGAGGAGCGCCGCGTACTAAATGTACGCAAGCGACGATTGAGGGGCAAGGTGCCGTGCTTGGGGAAGCAGGACTATGCGGCTACGATACGACGCTGATATGCTCGGACCAGCAGCGAAATGCCAAAGTTGAGTGCAAAGTACATCGCAAACACCAGACCGTAGAGCATAAGCACCTGCGACAGGTCGATCGCATGTGCCATCACGACGTTTGCCGTGTACATGAGCTCGGCCACGTTAATGCCCGAAAGATACGAGCTGTCCTTAATGACGGTCGTGCACTGGCTAAACAGGGCCGGAATGATCGTCTTAAACGTCTGTGGCAGGATGATATAGCGCATGGTGGCAAAGAAGCCGAAGCCCTGGCTCTGCGCCGCCTCAAACTGGCCACGCGGAATCGAGTTGAGGCCGCCGCGCACAATCTCGGCCATAACGGCGCTGGTAAACAGCGTAAAGGCGATAGTCGAGATCACAATGTCCAGACCCTGCACCGTAAAGTAGATAAACAGGATCCACAGCAGGTTCGGCGTGCAGCGGAACAGCTCGATATAGGCGCTCACCAAAATGCGAAACGGGCGGGGCGCATAGCTCTTGACGAGCGCCAGCACCGTGCCAAAGATGAGCGAGAAAAAGATCGACAGCGCCGAGATCTCGATCGTCTTAACAAAGCCGCCCCAGATGTAGAGCAGGTTGGTCGCGTTGAAGATTTCCATGCGCTAGGCCTCCTCTACGTTGTCGAGTCCCAGCTCGGCCAGGCTCACGCCGCGCGGACGCTCCTTGGAGCGGCGCTCGAGCCACTGCACCAGCATGGCGAGCGGAAAGCAGATGATGAAGTACATAAGGCAGCAGACGATGTATCCCTGCAGGTAACCGTAGAGACTCACAAAGTTGTCGGAACGATACATAAGGTCGCCGCCGGCCACGAGCGCCAGCACCGACGTGTTCTTGACCAGGTTGAGCGCCTGGTTGCACAGCGGCGGCAGAATGATTTTGAACGTCTGGGGCAGCACGATGTACCAGTAGGCCTGCGCGCGCGTGAAGCCCTGGCTCTGAGCCGCCTCCATCTGACCGCGCGGAACGGCCTCGATGCCGGTGCGGATGACCTCAGAGATGTAGGCCGCGTGATACAGGCCCACGCCCAAAAAGCCCAGCACAAACGGCGCGATACGCACCGGCTGGTCGGCACCGGTTATGGCCTGCAAAAACTGCGGGCCGGCCATGTACATAAAGAGCACCTGCACGGGCAGCGGCGTGTTCTGGTAAAACTCCACGTACACGCGGCTAATGGCGCGCAGGACGCGTGAGCGGGTGGTCGAGAACACACCCAGCAGCGTGCCCAGCACCAGCGACAGCAGCAGACCGGCAACGACCACCTGCAGCGTCACGCCAAAGCCCTCCCAGAAGGGCCCCATGTTTTGAAATGTCGTCGACCAGCGGTCGGCGTCAAACAATCCTTCGAGCATTTGATTCCTTCCTTGGACGAACGCTTACACAAGACCCCAGGTCTTGACCTCTTGATCGAGCCAGCCGTCGGCCAGGCGATCGCAAATCACTCGATCGACCACGGCCGAAAGGTCGCAACCCTTCTTGGTCGCCACGCCGTAGCCCTGCTCACCGAACTTGACCTCGGGCTGCAGCAGCTCGACGGTCTCATTCATGTAGCCGGCCAGCGTGGAGCGGTCCATGGCAAAGACGTCGATATTGCCGGCGTCGAGCGAACTCTTGATGATGGGATATCCGCTAAAGGCCCTAAACTCGGGCTCGCAGTGAAAGCCGTTGTCCTTGATCATCTGCTCAATCAGGCCCTGCGTGGTGGCGCCCTGACTCACGCCGATGACCTTGCCGTCCAGGTCCTCAATCGAGGTAAAGCCCGAGCGCTTCTTGACCATGAGGCCCACGTAGTCGGTACGATACGGGGTTGAGAAATCCCAGCTCTTCTTGCGCTCGTCAGTGATGGTATAGGTTGCCGCGACCACGTCGAGCTGGCCGTTATCGATCAGCGGACCGCGCGTCTTGGGCGTTACGTCGGTAAACTCGACAAGCTCCTGGGCGCGGGCCTCCTTGTAGCTCACGCCAAAGACGGCAGCGGCGATCTGGTAGCACAGGTCGACCTCCATGCCCTCAAAGCGGCCCTTGGCGGTGTCGTAATAGCCGTAGCCGGGAACGTCCTTCTTAACGCCGGCGTTTAGGTGGCCGCGCGACTTGATGGCTGCGAGCTTGGAACCCGCATCGGAGCTCTCGCCGCTGGTAGAGCTACCGCAGCCCGTGAGCGCGGTACCCGTCAGTGCGAGCATGCCGGCGCCCGCCAGCTGCAAAAAGTGACGGCGCGAAACAGCCGCCCTCGTCATATCCGTCATATCCATCACCCGCGCCTAGTGCAGGATTTTAGACAGGAACTCGCGGCAGCGCGGGTTCTCGGGGTTATCGAAGAAGTGCTCGGGCGTGCCCTCCTCCAGGATGCGACCGTCCTCCATAAAGATGACGCGGTCGGCCACCTGGCGTGCAAAGCCCATCTCGTGCGTCACGCAGATCATGGTGATGTCTTCCTGCGCAAGCTCGATCATGACGTCCAGGACCTCCTGGACCATCTCGGGGTCGAGCGCCGAGGTCGGCTCGTCAAACAGGATGATGGGCTGCTTGGTGCACAGAGCTCGGGCGATGGCGATGCGCTGCTGCTGACCGCCCGAGAGGTTTTGCGGGTACTCGCCGGCCTTATGCGCCATGCCGACGCGCTTGAGTGCGGCGATGGCGATCTGGGTCGCCTCTTCCTTGCTCTTCTTTTGCAGCTTGATGGGCGCGAGCGTCAGGTTGCCGAGCACCGTCATGTTGGGATAGAGGTTGAACTGCTGGAATACCATGGAGCTGTACTTACGAGCCATCTCCAGGTGGTTCTTCTTGGTGAGCGGCATGCCGTCGATGACGACCTCGCCCGATGTGGGCTCCTCAAGATAGTCGACGCAGCGGATGAGCGTCGACTTGCCCGAACCGGACGGCCCGATCATTACGAGCTTCTCGCCGCGTTTGACGGTGAGGTTGATATCTTTGAGCACATGCAGGTCGCCAAAGTACTTGTTGAGATGCTTGATCTCGATCATGTCTGCCATGAATGTCCCTTCCCTGCGCTTACACGAATTGCACTATTGTACGGAAAGAATCACGTTTCCGCAGCCCACACTGTATCCTCGTAAAGAACCCGCAACCTTTCACCCACTCATTGGGGACAGACTTAAATGAGTGCCCGCTTATTGGGTACTCATTTAAGTCTGTCCCCAATGAGCGCCCAATGACCAGCTAGGGGGGCATCCTTCATCTGTCATCGAAAAAGGGGCGCGACCGCGATGGTCGGCGCCCCTCAACATCAACTATATGTCGACCAGCCCTTAAGCCAATTTGGCGCCGACGATCTTGGCAGCCGCAGGCTTATCGAAGTTGCCACCCGTGGCCTTGCCCAGAGCGCCCATGACCTGGCCCATCTGCTTCTTGGACGTGGCGCCCAGCTCGGCGATAACCTGCTCGATCAGGGCCTCGAGTTCCTCGCCCGAAACCTGCGCGGGCAGCAGGCTCTCCAGAATCTTGACCTGCTCGGTCAGGTTGTCGGTACGCTCCTGGTCGGTGCCGGCCTTGATGGACATCTCCAGCGTCTCGCTCGTCTGCTTAATCAGACGCTTGATCATGCTGTTGACGTCTTCCTCGGTCACATCGCGGCGCTCGTTGACCTCGATATTCTTTACCTCGGCCTTGACCTGGCGAATGATGGACAGGCGAACCTTGTCCTTAGCCTTCATGGCGGCGATCATTTCCTTCTGCAGTTCTTCGTTGGTCATCTGTAAATCCTCCTCAATAGCGTGGGCGGCACTCGCGTGAGTACCGCCCCATGATTACTCAGTCGTCGACGAATCGTCGGTCGAACTCTTGGTGACGCCCTTCAGGCTGACGTTATACGGCACGTCCTTGGGCATGGGGTTAACGGTGATGTCGGCGTCCTTCTTATACTGCTCCAGCCACTCGCTGTACGCGGTGCTGGCCGCCTGCGTCTTCACCACGTTGGAGACGTACTTCTTGATGGCCTTGGGTACCTGCTTAATATCATCAACCTGATTATCAACGTGGAAGTAATCGGTGCACTTGATGATGTGGTAGCCATAGGTCGACTCGACAACATCGCTCACGTCGCCCTTGTTGAGGCCCTCGAGCGCCGTCTGGTAGCTGTCGACGAAGGTGGTGAGCTTGTCCCAACCCACGTCGCCCTTCTTCTCCTTGGAGCCGGTATCCTCGGAGTACTGCTCCACGGCATCCTCAAAGCTCAGCTCGCCGGAGTTGATCTTGTCCAGGCACTCCTGCGCCTTGGCCTTGGCGGCAGCCTTGTCCTCGTCGGAGGCGTCGGAATCGACCTTGATCAGGATATTCGACGAACGGCGGGCGTCGTTGTAGCTGGACAGGTTCTCGTTGATGTAATCGACGATCTCGCTGTCCTTGGGCTTGCTGGTAGGTGCCACGGTATCCTTGAGCTTCTGCTGCGCCAGGCTCTCCTTGAGCGAATCCTTGTAGGTGTCCTCGGTATAGCCGTAGGTCTTGAGGGTCTTCTTAAAGGTCTTGGCGCCGCCCGCGCTCTTGCAAGCGTCCTTCCAAGCCTTCTCGACTTCCTCGTCCGACACCGTCACGCCGTTTTCCTTCTGCGCCTGCTGAAGCAGAATCTGCTGCGTGTAGGAATCGATGAGCTGCTTGCGGTACTTCTTGGGCGTGAGGTCGTTGTCGACCAGGTACTGTGCCCAATCCTCGTCCTTGGTGTAGCCGTAGGACGTGCGCATGCTCATGATCTGCTTGGTCACGGTGTCCTCGGTGAGGTTGGTGCCGTTGATGGTGGCAGCCACACCGCCGGTAAGCTTGTAGCCCGTACTGGTGTCCTCGGCCTGCGACATCAGGCCGGAGCATGCCATGGCCGAGACGGAAAGCAGCATCGCCAGCACGCCGATGACTACCAGGACGATCTTGACGGTCTTGGACACGTAGGTCTTACGCTGCTTCTTGCGAGAGCTGGAGGCGGCGCGAGCCTGCTGCTCGGGCGTCGGCGCGGCCCCGGGGTTCTTTTTCTTATTTGCCATGTTTGGCCTTTCGCAAAACGAATCGAACAAACGCCATTGTGTCACAACGCAGCCCCCACGGCACACCTGGCGCAAAGGGGACAGGTCAATCTGCACCATTTTGGTGCAAAGGGGACAGGCCTGGCAGTTGGCAGTTAGGGACAGTCCCCAAGTGCCGGCAAAAAAGGAACGTCCCCAAGTGCCGGCTTAGCCCTACCTTAGAAGTGACGGCGGATGGCGTCGACCATGCCCTGGGGCGTGGTCTGGCCGAGAACATCGGCTGCGGCGTCGGCGTCCATAAAGATATTCATGAGCGCCTGCAGGGCCTCGACCTGGCCGCCCGGCTCGGAAATACCCAGGTTGACGATGATCTGCGCCGGCACCGGAGCGCCCATGCCCGCCATCGCGTTAAACGTCACAGGCGCGGCGGGCTTTACCACGGCAATATAGGGCTTAGCCACAAACCCCGGGTCGGTATGCGGGATGGCGATGTTAGCCGCCGGCATGGCAAGCCCCGTGGGATAGGCGCCCTCGCGTGTGCGGACGGCGTCAAGCCAGCCCTCGGCAATGTAGCCGCGCGGGGCAAGCTCGTCCTCGAGCAGCGCAAACACCTCATCCGGCGACGCACACTCCCAATCAAAAAACACCAGCTCAGGCGAGAATAGCATCTCGGCGTTATCCGCCATACCGTCCTCCAAAGTTGCATGAGGTTCACAATGCCCCATATGATAGCGAAACGAGGCAGGCAAGGTTAGTCGAGGATCCCAATCATCTCGAGAGCGCGGGCAGGCGTCAGGCAAACTTCGGGCATCGCCTCCAGCATGCGCCGGTCGCTCGTGACCACATAATCAATATCTGCCGTCTCGCCCGAAGCGATGATGAGGTTGTCTTCAAAATCCGGCATGCGCTTGCCAAGCATGCGCGCCATTTCGCACTCTGCCAACGAAAGCGGAGAGGCCGTCGCCACCTGCATCATATGCTCGATGCAGGCCCATGAAGCCGAGGCAAACGACACGTTAATCCCATTCGCATTCCGCCGGGCAAGTCGACGAGGCAAAATATAGAACACATCCTTTGCCGTCGTTGGCGCATACAGAAGGTCGATCTTTCCCGCCTCGGCCAGTTCAACCAATCTTTTCGCTTCGTCGAACGCCCCTTCTTGCAGGTAATAATCGAGCCAAACGTTCGTATCTACCAAGAGATGCTTTGCCTCAATCATCGACAATTCGCCTCAATGTCGGCAATCATCGCGTCATACATATCATCTCGTACGGCATCCCAGTCTTCCGCAGATGATCCACCTGGCGCAAAATCCGAAGCCCTTAGCCCCAACGAAGAAAAAGCTAGGCCACACCCCTGCTCGGCCAGGCTCTCCGCACGGGACGCATCGCACTTATCCGCCACCAAAAATCCCGGCAACGTTTGATGCTCGACGAGATAGACCCAAAGCGCACGAATGGCATCGCTCGGCCCCAACCCATTGCGAGTTAGCACCGCATCGCCACCGGCCTTGAGCATAGGATCGATTCGTGTGTTGAGCTGCACCGTTGCTGTACCCATAGCGGCTCCTCTCTACTTGCTAGCAGTATAGCAAACATGAAAGGCCGCACAAAAGGGCCCCGCTCACACACGGACGAGGCCCTATCGGATTTCTTGGGATGGGAATGACACCCGTCACGTTATCCAGAGTCCAAAATCAAAGAGGTAATAAAAGCTGAGGAGGCTCATGTGATTCCATAAGCCCCCTCAGCTTTTTCGATAGTTAAGTCACGACAGCGCTTCGTCATTAACAAACACCAGCTGTCACATTTTCCCACTTCCGCCCTTTAGGCCCAATACGGAATATACCTTCGATATTTGGCGCCCGCATCCTCGTCCTCTTCTTTTTCAACGCCTCTTCCAGGCACTCTCTGATTAGACGAGACATCGCCACCGTGTTTTTCTTTTCATCGGATAGCCCAAAACGCTCTCGCAGTGACTGATTGCTCAACGGCTCGCCTTGGGCGTACAGAAGACAAGCATGCCAGTACAAAGCATTTTTCGTTCGCTATTTTCATTCGAGTATATGGACAATCGCAATAGAGCGTCACGAGCGTTCCCAGCCCGCCCTCACTCTTATTTGATAACAAGATGTTAAATAGACGATAAATAGAATTGTGCGCAATTTGAAGCTGGAGGCTAAGCTTTCTGGTCGTTTCCCCAGACAATCTCAGAGCTGAAAGCTTTATTCTCCGCGAAAGAGTCGACTACTGTAATTGACAGGCAAGAAGAGATGGCCCCGGCGTCTAAAAGAAACTCAAGCAGCAGGGAATGTAATTAAACCAGCAACTATCGCCAAGTAAATGGAAATGGACGTTGTCCTTATCCAGCATCATTTCCTTCGAATAAATTGAGCGGCAGTAGCACAGCAACGAGAAACATAGCTGGCAAATAGTGACGCAGAGACACTCCATTTTTATGTATTTCTGAAATTTCCGAAAAGGACAGAATCTCATTAGCATTTGATAATGCCCCCCCCCCGACGGCGTGTCTTATGCTTGATTAGCATTTGTTAACGATATGTGCCCGTTGGAGCGATCCCGTGTCCATAGATCCCAATTTTTTCTGTCAGTACGTCCCGTGTGACAATCAAAACCTATTAGCTGAGCTGGCGGCAATGGCTTCAATCCAGCAATTTCAAAAAAGGGAAACTATTCTTGAAATGGGTACCCAACAAAAATGGTTTTACCTCTTAAAACAGGGGATAGCCTGTTCATATTCTCTGCAAAGCGATGGTTCGGAAGTCACTGACTGCATAATGGCGGAACCGGGCATGCCCGTAATGCCTAGCCCCGAGTTTGACATTCCATCCCCGACCTATATTGAGGCTTTAACAGACTGCACGCTCATTCTTCTCAAGATAGGCGATGTTCGCAATAAAGCCCAATACAATCCAGAACTTGCTGCTCTCATTAACCGATATCTATCAAGGGCTTGGCACGATCATTACAAAACTGAATCCGCGCTTAGGCTGCTGCCAGCTCGTGACCGCTATAAATGGTTCCTCGGGGAGTATCCGGGTGTTATCGACAGGGTCCCCCATTCGCGCGTCTCATCATTTTTGGGCATGTCACCAATTACGCTTTCACGCGTAAGGGCAAACATATAGCAACGAGACACTATTTCCTTTTACGTTTAGTCTCAACAGTTATTGCTGAGCCGCATTCAGGACAAAAGTTGATCTCTCTACTGTATGCAATCCTACACTTCTTGCAATAACGCCATATGTCGCCCATATCAATAGGACTAGCGCAATTTTTACAGAATTGAGCATCTATCTCGTTTTTAGTGCCGCAGCATTCACATTCGATCTCATCGCAGCAATTGGGACGTTTTTTCATCGGAGGGGCCGGACAAGGATGACGTCTAGGCACCAAATCTTCAATTTGGGCATAGCAGAGGCGCTGGCTCTCCTTGATGTTTATCAGCATGCCAATTCGATGCTCAATACTCGACCGTATTTCATCTTCGTCCTCGCTTTTAACGATATCGTCGCATAGCGCATCCACTAGAACCTGATAGTTATCTTCAAGCCTTTGAGCCTCTTCTTCAAGATCATAGATTAACTCGATGCGAGACGTAGACGGTTCGCCCGCATTCATGTGAAATGGCTCATGGTCAACTGGTAGCAGTGGCATATTATCCTCCTCTTAGTTTGCTGGTTAACTATCGCAATCAATCACTAACCAGCCATTATCGCCGAAAGGCGATGGCGTTCTGGTCCCCCACATGCGGCACCTCGGCAGACATAACAAGTCGCTGCGGCACAGTGATATCATCCGCCTTGTGCCACGTATTAAGGCCTTTCATTTCAACCGCAAAATCTCGACACAGCTACTTGCGATCTCCGTTACGAATTTCCCAGTATTTAATGTCATCCAACGTTTCTTGGATCCGATCCATCTTGGCATCACGCAATAAATTATCAATCTCGTCACTGCAATCAGATCTTGTGCTTCTGCTCGATGCTGACTGCGTCGTTCCTGAATCGGAGAACAGCTCGCTAAAGAACTCGCCCGGAGCTGCAACGATCGCCAAGAATCCCATTGACCAGAACAAGACACAAATCAGCCTTACAAACCAGCCATATCCGTTTTCAAATGCAAATTGACCGCCAAAAATAACCGATCCGCAAAATGACGTAATGGGCATAAGCAGGTCTCCAATGAAATGTCCCGGACCGAACATTACGTAGCAGATATAAATTGAATAAGAGGGATTGACGAGAACCATAATCGAAACTGCGCCTAAAACCGCCAACACCAATAGGGGGTTCTTCCAGCACAGCGAACAAGTCAATACCACCAGCCCAAGATACACGAGCACTATCCAAAATGCGATAGTTGTGGTTTTTGGAGATCCCGCCCATCCGCCCCAAAAGCCCGACACGGTGTACTGTGCCGCCGCTCCATTGGATGAAACGACCGATGCAATGTATACAACCATTGCTCCAAATAAAATAATTGCTATTAAATCGATTGCTTTTCTCATTTTACCCCTATCCACTAATATCGCTCTTATCTAGCGTCCTATCGTCTTGTCGCCGCTATTGGCTACTCTGTTTAGATTTCGGCCCTAGCCGACATGGAACAAAAGCCATGCCCCGACGACACTCGCGACAAAAATTGCATGCCCGCATCAAGCCGAGATGAATCACGGCCAACCGAAGACGGTGACATATCCATATCCTTCGCTTGACCTTTAACATCGATCACTTGCCATTTAACCTAAGTCTTTCCAGAAGCCAATAGCGGCCGAACATCGTTGACTTAAAGCTTGTTGGCAAGATAAACGAAATCACCGGGTGCCCAAATTAAATCGGGCACCCGGCTACCAGTATCCTTATATTTTTATGGCCCAGCCATGCATTTCAGTCATCAATAAACGCCATATCGCTATCTAATGCAGCCTAGACTATGCTCCTGATTGCACCCTCCGCTTGGGACAGGAGCCCTTTCATCTTTTTCTTTTGCATCCAGCCGTTAACGCCCGTTAAATCGGATTCGCCCAAGAGAGCATCGCCCATCCATCCCTCAAGCACAATTTCCCTTTCGCCAAAGGCAATCGTAAAATTACGCTGCAGCATCAGTACGCCGTCGCCCTTCGACCAACAAGGTTCACCCTTAATTAGTTTCTGTTGAAAGCCGGCGCCCTCAATAATGCTCTTCCAGATCTCTAAGACTCTTGGCGTATCAATTTGACCGTGAGCACAAATCGTTACCGTTGTCCTTGGCATCTCAAGCCCCTTCTTATTGACCCAACTCTTCACCACAGTTCGGGCAGTGTTTTGCATCTCCTATGATTCGAGTTTGGCAATAAGGACATACCTTGCCTTTATTCCGCGTCGAGTCAATATCAACTACATTCTTGGATGTATAGCGCACACTTAGAAATAGAAGCGCACCGACAATCAGTAGAACAAACCCGATTCCAATAATTGCTAAAACCGAAAGCTCCATGCTGGTAAGAGGGGCTTTAAACGTATAACGATGAGACAACATCGCTTTTGTTATAAGCCCGTAGACCAGTGCGAAAAGGCCCAAGCCAAGTGACAGCAATGCAATGGTTTCCTTTTTTGGTTTCATTAGCCCCACCCTCCAGTCAGACGACTAACCCTTCAAAACCTCGCAATCGATATAGCCCCCACCGTGCCAATTTCTAGAAAACCTGACGGCTTTAATGCCATAGCCTTCGTCTGCATTCGAAATCAAACACGGAATTATTTAGGCAGACTTGATTATCCACACTGGCAACAAGCACGCATTAGCATTTGATAACGCCCCTGCGACAGCAATCTTCATTGAGGATGTAGTGCTTTCTGACATGAAGGGAAGTAAATTACGGACTATCCAAATAAATCAATGGGGCTGCAATGAGACAGCCTCATTTTTATCATCTTGAGCGGGATTCTTTATTTGCTTACCTCGACGTCGCATTCATTTGATAGCCTGCAGCCAATTCTTAGAGCGTGGCAGTTAAGCGCTACCGAAAATAGCCGTTCGACTTAACGGATCCCGACATTCTTTCTATCATTTGATTCGCGCGCTTCAAAAGCTCTCATCGCACAACAAACGCTGTAGCGGTGAACAAAATATGGCCAGTCGTTACTATCTTCGCAGAGTATGATGCCCAAAGCGCAATAAAAAAGGCGGTTAAGCGTATTCGCTACGCCTAACCGCCTTTACAAGCAAGCCGTTATTTCGCAGGATCCACAGCGACCTTGCCGCTCTCCAGTACGTGAACGCGACCGTCGGCGAGCATTTGCACGACCTCGGGATACAGCACGTGCTCGATCGCGTGGATGTGTTCCTCGAGCGTGTCGACGTCCCAGCCCTCCTCGACAGCCAGCGCGCGCTGGGCGATGATAGGACCGTTGTCGTAAATCTCGTTGGCAAAGTGCACGGTCACGCCAGTCACCTTGACGCCACGCGCGAACGCGTCGTCAATCGCATGGGCACCGGTAAAGCTCGGCAGCAGCGCCGGATGCAGGTTGACCACGCGATTGGGGAACGCCGCCAGCAGCGGCGTGTGCACCATGCGCATGTAACCGGCCATGACCACGTACTCGCAGCCGCGCTCGAGCAGCTCGTGCGCGATGACCTCGTCGGCGGCGATGGGGTCGGCATAGACATCCTTGGACAGCGTGAGCGTCTGGATGCCCGCACGCTCGGCACGCTGCAAGCCCTTGGCCGAAGGACGGCTCGACACCACAAGTTCAATCGAAGCATTGAGCTTACCGGCGGCAATCAGATCGATCAGCGCCTGCAGGTTGGTGCCCGAACCACTGATGAGCACGCCGATCTTGAGCGGCTCAGCCGTATCGGTGCCAGTCGGGCGGGTGTAGGGCACAAAGCCCAGGCCCTCGGCAGCGGCCATCTGCTCGTTAGCGCTCATCGGAGTACACGACCTTACCGGAACCCTCGACGCACTCGCCCACGCGGAACGGCTTCTCGCCCAGCGCGACCAGAGCCTCGGTCACGGCGGCCTCGTCCTCGGGGGCGACGATCAGGCACAGGCCAACGCCCATGTTGAAGGTCTTGCATGCCTCGTTGGGCGCGAGCTCGGCCTGGCGCGACACGTAGGTGATGACGGGCGGAACATCCCAGCCCATCTCGGCGCCGTTGCGGGTGACCACGGCGTCGACATCGTCGGCGAGCGCGCGGTTGAGGTTCTCGGTGATGCCGCCACCGGTGATGTGGGCGATGGCGTGAACGTTGGCGCCGCCACGCAGCAGCTCCAGAATCGGCTTGACGTAAATGCGCGTGGGAGCCAGCAGGGCGTCGGCAAGCGAAGCGCCGCCGAGCTCCTCGAGCGGACGGCTCAGCTCCTCGGCCTTAGCGGCGGCCTCGGGCGTACCCGGCTTGATGCCGTCGACGCCGATAACCTTGCGCACGAGCGAGTAGCCGTTGGAGTGCACGCCGGTGGAGGGCAGGCCCAGGATCACATCGCCGGGACGGACGTTCGCGGGGTCGAGCATCTTGGGACGGTCGACGACACCCACGGTAAAGCCGGCGAGGTCGTAGTCGGCAGGGGCCATGACACCCGGGTGCTCGGCCATCTCGCCGCCCACAAGCGCGCAGCCCGCGAGCTTGCAGCCGTCGGCCACGCCCTTGATGATCTTTGCCATGTGCTCGGCCTCAATGTGACCGATAGCAACGTAATCCAGGAAGAACAGCGGCTCGGCGCCCGAAGCCAGAATATCGTTGACGCACATGGCAACCAGGTCCTGGCCCACCGTCTCGTGACGGTCCATGATCTGGGCGAGCACGAGCTTGGTACCCACACCGTCGGTGCCGCTGATCAGAATCGGGTCTTCCATATCCTTAAGCGCGGCTGCCGAGAACAGGCCACCAAAGCCACCGATGCCGCCGATAACCTCGGGGCGGTTGGTGTCCTTGACCATCTGCTTAATAGCGTCGACGGCGCGGCCACCCTCGGCGGTATCGACGCCGGCGTCCTCGTACGTCACATGCTTGCTGTCGCTCATCTGAGCCTTCCTCTCCCATTACCGTTTGCCGCGCGGGCGCCAAACGGTGCTCATAGTTGCGTTCATCCCGGCGCATGCCATAACAACATGCGCCATCATATCAACAAAACAGCAGGTAAAACCTACCAAAATAAACCTGTCCCTAAATGGCAGGTTTTAGGCCTCGCCGTGCTCCTCTTCCCAGCTGCGGTCGTCGTATTTCTCGACCACGGCGTCGTCGTCAAAGTGCAGCGGCTTGTCCAGGTTACGGGGCTTAAAGCCCTCCATAAACTTATCGCGGCCAAAGCTCTCGGGAATCGCCACGGGATAGCGACCGGTAAAGCACGCGTCGCAGTAGCCGCCCTTGGGCATGACCTTCAGCAGGCCCTCGACCGAAAGGAAGGCCAGCGAATCGGCGCCAATGTACTCACAAATCTCATCGACCGTCTTATTGGCGCTGATGAGCTGCGACTGCACGTCGGTATCGATACCATAGAAGCACGGCCAGATGACCTCGGGCGAGTTGATGCGGATGTGAATCTCCTTGGCACCGGCGTTGCGCAGCATCTTGACGAGCTGCACCATGGTGGTGCCGCGCACGATGGAGTCGTCGATGACGACCAGGCGCTTGCCCTCGATGTTGTCACGCAGCGGGTTGAGCTTCATGCGCACGCCCATGGCGCGCAGCTCCTGCGTAGGCTCGATAAACGTACGGCCCACGTAGCGGTTCTTGATGAGGCCCTCGCCAAAGGGAATGCCGCTCTCGTGCGAATAACCCTCCGCGGGCGGCAGGCCGGAGTCGGGCACGCCAATGACCAGGTCGGCCTCGACGGGCTCCTCGTGTGCCAGCTGGCGACCCATGTCGTAGCGGCAGGCGTAGACGCTCTTGCCGTTCATAATGGAGTCGGGACGAGCGAAGTAGACCTGCTCAAAAATGCAGTTGGCGGGCTCTTCGGCGGCGGGCACGCCCTGCTCGGACACAAGGCCCTCGGCGCTGATGCGCAGGATCTCGCCGGGACGGACGTCGCGCACGTACTCGGCGCCCACGATATCCAGCGCGCAGGTCTCGGAAGCAACGACCCAGCCGCCGGCGCGGGTGACATGGGTGACAGCGTCGACCGTCGCGGCCTCATCCTGCGACGGCAGCTGCGAAACGGATGCGGCATCGGCCTGGTCCAGGCCCTCGTCCACAAGCTTGCCCAGCACGAGCGGACGAATGCCATGCGGGTCGCGGAAGGCGTAGAGCGCCTGCTCGTTGATGAGCGTCATGGCGTAGCCGCCGCGCACGAGCTCCATGGTCTTGCGGATGCCCTCACGCAGATGGCCCGTACGCTGGGTAAAGTAGCCGATGAGCTTGGTCGCGACCTCGGAATCCGAGTTGGAGAGGAACGGCACGCCGAGCTCGATCAGCTGGCGGCGCAGCTCGTCGGTGTTGACGAGGGTGCCGTTGTGCGCAAGCGCGATGATGACGCTATTGATGGTCGAGAGGTGCGGCTGCGAGGCTTCCCAGCTCTTGGCGCCGGCAGTGCCATAGCGCACGTGACCCACGGCCAGCTGGCCGGAGAGCGTCGACAGGTCGGCGTTGGAGAACACGCGGTCGAGCAGGCCCAGATCCTTGCGAACCATAACCGTGCCGCCGTCACCCACGGCGATTCCCGCCGATTCCTGGCCGCGGTGCTGCAGCGCACGCAGGCCAAAGTACGTCAGTCGAGCCACGTCGCGATCGGGCGCCCACACACCAAAAATGCCGCATTCCTCATGCAGCTGGTCGGAGTCCGGATCATACGTCGACATGGCGTTCACCTGTCCCGCGGCACGCTCGGCCGCGCGGATGGTTTCTTGAGACATGGCATCCCCTCAGAGCCTCGTATTTTGGCGTTACCCGCCTTATTATACGCACGGCGCGACGCGCTCCCATGTGCATGAGCAGCGCTTTTTAAAAGCCCACCGAGCTAATAATCCGTTTTGCGGCCAAACATTTATTTGGCTACACGGTACGGACGGCAACTCCGCGCCACGGCGCCTCTCGCCCACCGTTAGGGGTTACATTGTTGCAATTGGGACGTTCGTCCTGTCTTTTGGCTGGTCGGCAGCGTATCCTTGTAACCTACAACAAGACGAGAAAGGTTATGTATGGATCGAAACGAACTCGACCCCAGCGTCCCCAGCGCCACAGAGGTCAAGAAGATCCCGCTTATCATTAAGGTATATGCCGTCCTGTGCATCCTGTCCGGCGTGAGTACGCTTCCGTCGGTCGGCGCCTTTATGTGGCAGGTCATCACCGCGCTCCTCAACGGCAACGCCGCCGAAAAGCTCGGCGACAACATGCTGGTCGCGGTCGGACTCATCGTCGCCGGCATCATGCTCTCTGCGGCAAGTGCCGTCATCCTGATTATCTTTGGCCTGGACCTCATCAAAAACCAGCGCCGCAACGCCGCCCGCCTGTCCTACATCCTTATTGCATTCACCGTCGTCGAGCTTTTGGTCGACGTGATGCTCCAGGGCATCGGCCTCTTCCTGCTGCGCCCCGCCATGCAGCTCGCGATTCTCGTCGCCCTTTCGGCCACCATCGACCCCACGCTGCGTCAGGAGCGCGAGCTGCAGCGGCGCCTACAGGAGATGCTCGACCGCGATGCCGCCGCCGCGGGCATGCTCGGCCGCGATGAGACCGGCGAGGGCTACATTAAGCTCAACTACTTCAACCTGTTCTGGGTATTCTTCGTTTGCTGCGTACTTGGCCTGATCGCCGAGGACATCTGGCACATGACGGTCGACGACCCAGGCGTCTACCAGAATCGCGCCGGTATGCTGTTTGGCCCCTTCAGCCCCATCTACGGCTTTGGCGCCGTGCTCATGACCATGGTGCTCAACCGCTTCTATAAAAAGAACCCCGTCATCATTTTCCTGGTGAGCGCCCTGCTCGGCGCCAGCTTTGAGGTGTTCGTGGGCTGGTTTATGCAGACCTCGTTTGGCGTGGTTTCGTGGAGCTATTCGCACATCACGCTGTTCGGCATGCCCGATCCGCTCGTCGTCCTTACGGGCGGACGCACCTGCACGGAGTTTGCCTGCCTATGGGGCCTGGGCGGCCTTATCTGGATTAAGCTGCTGCTGCCAAGGCTGCTCAAGCTCATCAACATGATCCCGTGGAAGAGTCGCTACTCGGCCACCGTCATCTTTACCGTCATCATGCTGGTCGACGGCGTCATGACGCTGCAGTCGCTTGACTACTGGTACCAGCGCGTCAACGGCACGGTTCAGGATATCCCCGTTGCGCAGTTCTATGGCGAGTACTTCGACAACGAGTACATGGAAAACCGCTTCCAGAGCATGACCATGAGCCCCAAGGACGCCACCCGCGTGTAACGCCCAATACCGGCTCAAATCATCCACCCACGCACACGAAGCCCGCCGGCAGTTCAGAAGCTGCCGGCGGGCTTTTGTTCTCTATTGAGGGCGCGCGGTGGACCGAGCCTTACGCCTCGCGCTCGACCTCGCTCACGCATTCATTTTTAATGGTGCCGACAAGCGCCTGCAGCGCGTCGACCACGTGCGGGCGAATGTCCCCGCCAATGAGCACGAGCATGATATCGTCACCCACGGCAAGCTCGCCGCTCGCCAGCCACACGCGCACGTAGCCGATGCCCGGCATCGCACGCGTCGCCTTGATCGCGGCCTGTACCTTGTCGGCGTCGTAGCCAAACACCATGCCGCCCACCTTGTGTCCAGGCGCCACGCCATCGGTCTCAACCCCGCGCACCTCGGACTTGGGCGTCGAGCGTACCACGCCGTTATGCGTCAGGTACATACCGCAGCCAGCTGCCGAAGCATCAGCCTTGGCTTCACGAAGCCAAACATCGACCGAAGGCATCGATTTGCCACTCTCAAGCATCATTTCTCCCTCTGATTTTCCAGGGTAGTCTTTTTGGGACGGGGCTCTTTTAGCTGCCCTGGCTGAGAACGCGAATGATTTGGTTGATTAACAGCCAGGGCAGCTAAAAGAGCCCCGTCCCAAAAAGACTACCCCACTTCCTGTCCCAGATAATTTATTCCTCGGCCGGTGTGAGCACCATAACGGCGCGCGTGTTGCTCAGCGACAGCGAACGGCAAGTCACGAGCGTTACGACCTTGGTTGCCGAAGCGGCGCGATCGGTGGCGTCGCTCGCCACGGCAGAGGCACCTTCGAGCATCTCGGACAGGTAATTCTTCAGCCCGTCATCGCCCTCAAAATTGGGCGTGCGCGCCTTGGCATACGTGTCCTCGACCACCTTGGTCGCCAGCGGGCGTAGCTTATACGTCGCGTCGCGCGTGATGTAGTACACGTATTCCATGCTGTCGAACGTCGCCTGATCGGTCGTATCCGAAATCACGTTGAACATCGACCCGTCGTTCATGTGGTGGCCGTAAATCGTGGTTTGCTGGTCCACCATGCCCGGTGCGGTATCGTCGCTATCCAAAAAGATGGCGCCCGAAGCATTGGCCGTGCCGTCAAACAGCGTGTTGAGGTACTTGGAGTTGTTGTTAGTCTGCACCACGGGATAGTTGATATTGGTTCCGGGCGCGTAAATCCAGCCCACAACCTCGGGATTTGTCTGAGCAAGCGCGTTGAAGTCGATGATTGGCACACCGCTGGCGTCCTTGTCGCTCACATATTGCTTTTCGATCTTTTGATACGACTCGCTTGCCTGCTTGTAGCCAATCTGCGCATTGATAAAGATGGCGGCGGCGGCAACGATCAGGCCGATGCCGATGATGATGAGCAGGATGGGGATGACGGAGCGGCGCTTCTTGCGCGGCGGCTCGACATGGCTCGATGGCGCGGCGTGCGACGAAGAGCGGGGCGGTTTCTTGGCCGTGCTGTATGACGAGGGTCGATACGCAGCCGGCGTATCCTGGCGGCGATGCTTTGCCGGCGTCACGGGGCGCGGCGCACGTGGCTGCTGAGGAGAGGATGTCCGGCCCTGCTGCGGCGCATGGCCGACTCCCGACTTGGATGGATCGGGAATCTGAGAAGCCGAAAAACGTTTTCCCTGATAGTCGGACATGGCTCTCCTTATGCTGCAAATGGGACGGCAGGGCGCCTAGGCGTCAGCCATCTCCTGCTTCATCTTCTCGATAACCTTGCGATACTCGGGGTCGCAGGCACCCAGGATCTGCGTGGCGTAGATAGCGGCGTTCTTAGCACCATTGATGGCAACGCAGGCAACGGGGACGCCGGAGGGCATCTGCACCATCGACAGCAGCGAGTCCATGCCGCCCAGGTCGCTCGTCTTCATGGGCACGCCGATAACCGGCAGCGGGGTAAACGCAGCCACGACACCGCCCAGGTGAGCAGCCTTACCAGCGGCGGCAATAATCACCTTGATGCCGCGGTCGGCAGCAGTCGAGGCCCACTCGTGGACCTTCGCCGGCGTGCGGTGCGCACTCGCAATCACGAGCTCATAGGGCACACCCAGCGCCTCGAGCTCGGCGGTGCAACCTTCCATAACGCCCAGATCGGACTTGGAGCCCATGATGATCCCGACAACCGGCTTCTGATCTGCCATAAACAAAGACCTCCTGTTGAGAGCGGTGACGCAGCGAATCCGCGACCCTTAACTACTGAGAGTAGTATAGCTGCTCCCGTCCCTGCGGTCTTTGTGGTGGCGGCTGAGCCTTTCCCTCGGGAACTGGGCTT
>CAKUEZ010000027.1 GCA_934646965.1 uncultured Collinsella sp.
ACGCTGCGCAAAAAGATCGAGTCCGACCCCGCGCATCCGCGCTACATCCAAACCCACGTAGGCATCGGCTACCGCCTAGTCACTCAAGGCTAGATCGCCAACCACCATCCCAATATGAGTTGCGGTGAAATACGGACGGAATTGGCCTATTTGGCGGCTAAACAGTCCATATTCCACCGCAACTTTTTTATTTGCCCTTGGGTTTGCTGGCGTAGAACTTCTTCTTTTTGAGCTTGCCGGCGGGGGAGGGCTTGCCGTTGCCGTGAGGCTTGCTTTCGCTGTGCTGCTTGCCATCGCCGGCGGGCATCGAACGGGGCGCCGCTGCGCGAGGCTTGCGGGGCTCGGGGTTGCGCAGTTCCTCGACGCGCTCGGCAATTTCTTCGGCACTAAAGCCGACCTCGGCCATGGCGTCCTCGATCGGCAGGCGGCGCACGATATAGCAGTGGTGCACCTTCTGATTGCGTGCGAAGTCCTCGGGAATGGTCTGCGCCGTAATGTCCTGTAGTACCACGCCCGCACGCGCGAGCTTGCGCGTCTCGGGGCGGAAGCCGCGAAGATTGCAGCTAAAGATGGCATGGCCACCCTGCGTGAGCAGGCGCGATACGCCGGCCAGCAGCTCAACGTGGTCGCGCTGGACATCCCAGGTGCGGCGGCCCATCTTGGACGAGTTCGAGAACGTGGGCGGGTCGACAAAGATCAGGTCCCAGCGGTTGCGCGTCTGGCGCTGATCGCGAATCCAGGCGAGCACGTCGTCGCGCACAAAGTGATGCTGCGGCCCCACAAAGCCGTTCTGGCGCATGTTGCGCTCGGCCCAGTCCAGATAGGTGTTCGAGAGGTCGACCGTCACGGTCTCCTCGACGCCACCATCGGCCGCGTAGCAGGTGGCGGTGCCGGTGTAGGCGAACAGGTTGAGGAAGCGGCGGGCCTGCTTGGCGTGCTCGCGTACCAGGTTGCGGGTGACGCGGTGGTCCAGGAAGATGCCCACATCCAGGTAGTCGTCAAAGTTGACGGCAAAGGTGAGGCCGCCCTCCTCGATGAGCGGCAGGCGACGGCGCGCGATATTGGCACGCTCGCCCGAGCCGCCCTTGCCGGCGCCCTGTTTGCCGTACTGCGAGCCGCCGCGCGAACGCATGCGGGCCTTGGCGTGCACGTGCTCGGCCGGGACATCCAGGATGCGCGGCGCGATGGCCAAAATGTCGAGCATGCGGGCCTGGGCCAGCGCGGGGTCGATGGTCTTGGGTGCGGCGTATTCGGCGATGACGAGCCAGCGGCCCGGGGTCTGCGGGCAGCCCTCGTACAGATCGATGGCGGCGGAGTAGTCGGGCAGGTCGGCATCGTAGACGCGGTAGCAGCTCACGCCCTCGCGCTTGGCCCACTTGCGGCGCAGGCGGGCGTTCTTGCGCAGGCGGTTGGCGAACTGCTCGGACTCGGGGATGAGCACGGGCAGCGGCTTGCCGTCACCCAGGTCGAGCGTGGCGGCGGGCTCGGGCATGGGGGTGTTGGCGGTATCGTCGTCGGCATCTGCGGCCTCGCCCACGGCATCCGCGCTGGTCGTGGCTTCAAACGCCGCGGCGGCATGGTCGAGCGAGGGCCAAACCTCGATAGCGGCCTCCTCGTTATTGGGCATGACGGCGATAGAGCGCGCGGGCTCGGCGTGGAGCGCGCGGGCCATAAGGCCGTCGCGGGTGAGTGCAGCGACCGGTGCCGAAGCGAGCTCGGGCGCACGGCGCAGCTCGCCGATCAGCGTCATGGCATCGTGCATGAGCGACAGCGGGGTCTCGGTGGTGTCCGCGACGATGGCGGCGCCGGCGACAGCGCCCGCGTGATCCAGCACGGTGGCAGACTTGGCGGCGCAAAAATCGACAAAGCGCTTGTAGCCGGCGCACTTGACCATGCGCTCGGCGGTCTTGCGGGCGGCGGGGTCAATGTCCACGGCGACGATGCGCGCCTGGCGCTCGCGGGTTGCGGCCTCGCGCTCGCGCGCCTCGGCAAGCAGCTGCTCCCACAGAGCGGCGTCATGCAGCTGCCAGCCCTCAAAGCCCCAACGCTCACGGGCGGCGCTCGGGGCGCGGTCGGTCAGGATGTTCACGGCCTCCAGCAGCAGGCCGCCGCCGGCGCACGAGGCGTCGATCAGTGTGGGCAGGGCCTCGTTTTCGTAATCGTCAGCCGTCAGCTCGCGCTCGCACAGCGCGGTCCAGCCAACCTGTGCCAGCACCAGCGCGGCGTAGTCGGGGCGCAGTACGTGCGTGCCCTCGCCGGCGCGGGTTGCGGCGGGCGGCAGGCGCTTGAACAGCGGGTCGCCCGAAAGGTCCAGGCTGATGCTCGCGCGGCGCTGACGCAGCGAAAGCAGCAGGTGAACGTCGGGGTCGGCGGCGTCGACGTCGGCGCGGCGGCCCGTGGTCTCGGCCAGGCGGTCGCACAGCGCGTCCTTGGCGCGCAGGGCCGAGAAGCGCGTGTTGCGCAGCTGCTCGGTCACGCCGCGGGCGGTGATGGCGATGGTGGCGCCCGGGCGGACGATGCTCTCCCAGGCGATGTCGCACACGCCGTCGTACAGCTCGTCGGCATCCTGCGCCTCAAAGCGCCCGAGCACTACGAACACGCGGCTGGCCAGGCGCGACCACAGGCATGCGCGGTAGCCCTCTTCGAGCTCGCCCTCAAATGTAGCGCGGCCCTTCAGGCGGCGGACATGCGAAAGCCCGAGCCGCTTGAGCTCGTCGGCGAGTGCGGATTCAAAGCCCTCGGGGCAGCTTGCGTAAAATTCCATGGGTGACCTCTCTGGTTGCGTCGCTCCATTATATGATGGATGCTTCGTTTGCTCTCGCCCCCGAAAGGAACCCATATGATTGATGCGTGCCCCGATTCCGCTGTGCTGTTTTTTGATGTGGACGGCACGCTGACGTCGTTCGATCCCGACGATATGACCGACAAGGACTTTTCGGCGGTTCGCCCCTCGCAGGCGGTCATCGAGGCGTTTCATCGTCTGCGCGATGCGGAGCACAAGGCGTTTATTTGCACGGGTCGTCCCCTGTGGCTCATCGCCGATAGCCTGCGCGCACTGGAGCCTGCGGGTATCGTGGCCATGGCGGGTGCCACGCTCGAGGTCGAGGGCCGCGTGGTGCATGAGGACTGCTTTGACGAGGATGTTATCGCGGAGCTCGCGCGTCGCATTTCTGTGGCGGGCGGCGAGGCGTTGTTCGAGACGAACGGTGCCACCTATTCACTTGAGCCAGTTGGTGTCGAACAGTCATTTCTGCTAGGCGCCGGCGTGGTGCACAGCGTCGAGGAAATGCGCGTCGACGGTCGTTTGCGCGTGGGCAAGGTGTGCCTGAATGCACCTAGCCTGGGGCGCGTGGCCAACGACGACGGCTTTATCGAACGCAACTTTGAGCTGTGCAACACCGGCGGGGAAAACCGCGAGCTGAGCCCCAAGGGCATCGATAAGGGCGTGGGCGTGGCGCGAGCGCTGGAGTATCTGGGCCGTGCGGGTAATGCGTGCACTTTTGGTTTTGGCGATTCGGGTAACGACCTGGGCATGCTCGCCGCCGTGGAGACGGCTGTAGCCATGGGCAACGCCATGCCCGAGGTCAAGGCGGTCGCCGACTACGTGACCGACGACGTCGCGCACGACGGCACCGTTACTGCCATGCGCCACTTCGGCTTGATCTAATAAATGGCCGGTTCGCCCTCACTGTGGGCGAACCGGCCATTTGAGTTATTTTGCAAAATAGAGCTTGGGATGACTGCGGCTGCTCTCGATTGCCGCTGTCATGATGCCCTCGTTGTCTCCATCAACGATGATGCCATCGAGGTCATCGATCTGAGCAGACTGATAAAAACTGGTCTTGTTGAACTTTCCCTGGTCAACCATCATGTAGCCCTGGTTTGAGTTGGTCAGATACGTGCGCTTGATCATGGCCGAGAAGTCATGCTCGACGGTAAAGCCGTGGTCGGGATGGAATCCGTCCGCGCTCACAAATGCCTTGTCGGCATGAAGCTTACTCATGCAGTCGAGCGTCAGCGCGCCCGCGAGATAGAGGTGACCCTTGCGCACGGAGCCGCCCAGCAGCACTACCGAAGCATTGGGCAGATTAAAGCTGGCATAGTTTGCGATGGCAAGATCGCCGGTGATGATGGTGATATCGCGTTTGTCCATGAGGGCTTTAGTGAAGTAAAAGGCCGTGGTGCCGATGTCAATCACCAGAACGTCACCATCGTCAACAAGGGTTGCCGCGGTCGCGGCGATTGCCTCCTTGGCCTCGACCTGGACATTGATGCGCTCTTCGGGATACGAAATGGCATTGGAACGAGAAAGCGATACCGCTCCGCCACGTACGCGACGCAATTTGCCTTCCGATTCCAGCGAGACGAGGTCGTGTCGCGCGGTAACTTCCGAAACCGAAAAGCGGCGAACGATGTCGGATACCGAGATATTTGGCTTTTCGGCCAGCCAGTTCATGATAAATCGCTGACGTTCGGCCGGAGAAAGGTCTGAAGTTGATGCCATAAGTCGCTCCTTTTGAACGAAAGGCAAAAGAAATGCCTTTCGTATTCGAAATATAACGTATCGATATGAAAAGAACAAGGCATAATCGAATGAACAAAATGAATGATATGGCATGTTCTTACATCATAAGTAGCGGATGGCGTGCACGTAAATGGTCTATAAAGAGTTTTGTTCTGAAAGTGTTGCCGAAAAGAGATACGTTCACGCCCGATAATCGACCGTTCACGGAAAGTTGACAATTGAGCTTTCGATAGCTTTTGAAATAGTTTATAAAAGAAAGCCGAGAAGCTTTTGAAACAAAGAAAAAGGCTTTCGATAGCAATAGTGATAGATGAGAAAGGACCGAACATGGCAATCAAGGTGTTTGCCGACGGCGCTAACCTCGAGGGCATGCTTGACATGCATGACAATGGCAACGTTCAGGGCTTCACGACCAATCCTTCCCTTATGAAGGCCGGTGGCGTGACTGACTACCGCGCTTTTGCCAAGACGGTTCTTGAGCACATCACCGATGTGTCGGTCTCTTTTGAGGTGTTTGCCGACGACGAGGCGGGTATGGAGGCCGAGGCTCGCGAGATTGCAACTTGGGCGGACAACGTCTACGTTAAGATCCCGGCGCTCAACACCAAGGGCGAGTCCACCGCCGCGCTGGTCAAGCGTCTTTCCGCCGATGGTATCAAGGTGAATGTCACCACCATCTTCACGCCCGAGCAGGTCGACGAGTTCGTTGATGCCGTTTCTGCCGAGACCCCCTCTATTCTGTCCATCTTCGCCGGTCGTATCGCCGATACCGGCGTTGATCCGCTGCCCCTCATGGCAGAGTCCGTAAAGAAGGCCGCCGTTAAGCCCGCTGCCGAGGTTCTCTGGGCGTCCACGCGTGAGGTACTCAACATCTTCCAGGCAGAGTCTGTTGGCTGTCAGATCATTACGGTCCCCAACGCCCTTCTTGCCAAGCGCAAGAATTTCGGAAAAGATTTGCTCGAGTACTCGCTTGATACGGTCAAGGGCTTTGCCCGCGACATTCAGGCGCTCGGTTTTCACATCCTGCCCGAGGAGTAGGGAGCTGCCATGCTGACCGATCTTCTTAAACCCGAGCTTGTTGCCTGTCATGTCCAGGCCTCCGATTGGGAGGAAGCGATTAGGGCATGTGGCAAGCTGCTCGTTGACGCGGGCAAATGCGACCAGAGCTATGTCGACGCCATGATTTCATCGGTTCACAAATTTGGTCCCTATATGGTTCTGGAAGAGGGTATCGCCATGCCCCACGCCCAGGCCGATGGCAATGTGAGCGAAGCGGGAATCTGCATCGTCACGCTTGATCCTGCGGTCGTATTTGGACACGAGGATTTCGATCCGGTTCACGTACTCGTGGGCATTTGCGCGCCCGATCCCAAGGCTCATCTTGGCTGCTTGGCGGAACTTTCGCAGATGTTCGAGGACGAGGACTGCGTTGCCAAACTCAGCGCGTGCGATACGCCCGAGCAGGTTTTGGAGACCATGCGTTCATTCTTTTAGGCCTTAATGGCACGGCGATGCGTCGCCGCTTTTGGATAGACGGAAAACCCGTCACGTGTAGGAGAGGAAGGTTGCCATGCATATCATCACCGTATGCGGAAACGGCATCGGGTCTAGCCTGATGCTCGCTGGCAAAGTCGAGGAGCTTTGTGAGGAGGAGGGCATCAAGGCCGACGTTGAGTCTATGGACCTGAACGGTGCTTCTTCCGCAAATCCGGATCTGTTCATTACCGTTAAGGAGCTCGCCCCCGAGCTTCACGGTAACGTCGTGATCGTTCGCAGCTACGTGAACAAGAAGAAGATCCGCGAAGACGCCCTCGAGGCGATCAAGGCGGCCGCCGCTAACGCCTAAAGCGGCACAAAAAGGGCGGTTCCCTGTGGAAGAGGGAAACGCGCCCATGTTAGAAAGAAAGGAAGCCCAGATGCAAGTCATCCTTCCCATACTTGAGTTTATCCAATCGATTCTGACCAAGCCAGCATGGATTATGGGTCTGTTCGCTTTTGTGGGCCTTGTCGCGCTTAAGCGTCCCGCCCACAAGGTGATGACAGGCACCCTGAAGCCGATCCTTGGCTACATCATGCTGTCCGCTGGCGCCGCTGTTGTTCAGGAGAACCTTGCTCCGCTTGGCACGTTCATCGAGACTGGTTTCCACATCACCGGCGTCGTGCCCAACAACGAGGTCGTCGTTTCGATGGCTCAGAGCGTCCTTGGCGTTCAGACCATGATGATCCTGATTCTCGGCTACGTCGTGAACATTATCATTGCTCGCTTTACCAAGTTTAAGTACATTTTCCTGACGGGCCATCACAGCATGTTCATGGCTTGCCTGCTGTCTGCTGTTCTGCAGGCATCTGGCTTCGAGGATGTCCAGCTTATCATTGTGGGTGGTATGTTCCTGGGCCTCGTGAGCGCTATGCTTCCCGCCGTCGGCCAGCGTTTCACCGAGAAGGTTACCGATGGCGACGAGATCGCAATGGGTCACTTCGGCTCGCTTGCCTACTATATCTCCGCTGCGGTCGGTACGCTGTTTGCCAAGGACGCCGAGGAGAACAGCACGGAGAAGATCGAGGTTCCCGAGAAGTATGCCTTCCTGCGCGACACCACCATCTCCACGGCTCTTACCATGGCCTTCTTCTACCTGGTGACTGCTTTTGCTGCCTACATTGCAGATCCTGCGGTTGTTGCTGAGACCGCTGGCGGCGACAACGTGATTGTTTACGCCCTGACCTGTGCTCTGTCCTTCGCCGTCGGTGTCACCATCGTCTATAACGGCGTCCGCATGATCCTTGCCGACCTGGTCCCGGCTTTCCAGGGCATCTCCAACAAGCTGATCCCTGGCGCCATCCCGGCCGTCGACTGCGCCGTCTTCTTCCCCTATGCTCCCACCGCCGTCATCCTCGGCTTTGTCGCTTCCTTTATCGGTGGCGTGGTCGGTATGTTCATCGTGGGCGCTACCCTGGGCATCTTCATCATCCCGGGTATGGTTCCCCACTTCTTCTGCGGTGCTACCGCCGGCATCTACGGCAATGCTACCGGTGGCCGCAAAGGCGCAGCACTCGGTGCTTTCGTCAACGGCCTGCTCATCACCTTTGCCCCCGCACTGCTCCTGCCTGTTCTTGATGTCTTCGGCTTCAAGAACACCACGTTCGGCGACTTTGACTTCTCCGTCATTGGTATTACGCTCGGCCGTGCTGCCGAGGCCTTCGGTACCACCGGTGTCTATGCGATTCTCGCTGTCCTTCTGATCATCGCCTTTGTCCCCAACTTCATCCACACCAAGGGCGCTGTGATCAACCACGTTGAGGAAGAGTAATCCAGGCGTACGTTAAGCCCTAATCGGGCGGAGCTCCGATAACCGGCTCCTACACGGAAGCGGTGACGTCTCATACGAGGCGTCACCGCTTGTTGTTTTGGAGTGGTTGTGAAAACGCGCTGACGAAGCGTCGCCTCTGCGCCGTGAACGGAATCAAACGGAATGAACGGCAAAAACGTTTTGCCGCTGGGGTGTCGATATAAAAATGGTAAAACCGTAAAACCGTTCGCCGAGAAGATAAAAAACCGCAGTTCACGCCTTGGTAAACATAGGTAAAGTGTTTACCAGCTCAATGGCCTTATGCAAACGAAAGGAATTAGGCAGATGGCAATCAAGGTGTTCGCTGACGGTGCAAACCTCGAGGGCATGCTCGACATGTACGAGAACGGCAACGTTCAGGGCTTCACGACCAATCCGTCCCTCATGAAGAAGGGCGGCGTGACGGATTACCGCGCGTTTGCCAAGGAGGTCCTGGCCCACATCACCGATGTGTCCGTGTCGTTTGAGGTCTTTGCCGACGACGTCGAGACCATGGAGGTCGAGGCGCGCGAAATTGCCACCTGGGCCGATAACGTCTACGTCAAGATTCCGTGCGTGACCACCAAGGGCGAGTCCACCGCCGAGCTGGTCCGCAAGCTTTCGGCCGACGGCATCAAGGTCAACGTCACCACCATCTTTACACCCGAGCAGGTCGATGAGATGGTCGAGGCTGTTGACGCCGAGACGCCGTCCATCATCTCGCTCTTTGCCGGCCGCATCGCCGATACCGGCGTCGATCCCATTCCGTTTATGACGGAGTCGGTCAAGAAGGCCGCCGCTAAGCCCAACTGCGAGGTCCTGTGGGCATCCACGCGCGAGCTCATCAATATCTACCAGGCAGAAGCCTGCGGTTGCCAGATCATCACGGTACCCAACAGCATCCTGGCCAAGCGCAAGAACATCGGGCGCGACCCGTACGAGGTCTCGCTCGACACCGTCCGCGGCTTTGCTAAGGATATCGCAGCGCTCGGCTTCCATATCCTGCCGTAGTCCGCGCCTTTAAAAGGTCCCGCCAACAAAAATCGAGTTATGCGGCTTCTGATTGCCGCCAAGATCGCCAATATGGCTGAAAAACGTCCCGTATCGCACCTTTGTGGGTGCCGATACGGGACGTTTGTGGAATATCTAGCGTCAATTTGTTGCGTTTGGCGCTTTGAAAGGTGTCATCGTGGCCCAGCGAGGCCGCATAACTCGATTTTTGTTGGTAGGGCTCAGCGAAACGACGTTTCGCGTTTCGGGATATCGCCAAATCGCTTTAGAAGGAGCGGCACTCGGCAGGATGTGGCCTGCCGAGCGCCTCCAGCGGTTAATTTGCACCCGCACCACGGGCGACGGTCGTATGGTGCGGGTGCAAACGGTCGGTCAAACGAACCCGTCTTCGATGAACGAATCGTCGCGATGGGTGACATCGATACTAGAAGCGGCCAAGCAGAAAATCGACAGCCGAAACGATTCTGATGCCGTCTATGTCCGTAGGGTGATTGCCATGACGGACGACGAGGATCTTCTCGTAACCGGCGGCAACCTTCTCGAGCGATTTCAGCTCGAAGGGGCGCAGCTCTCGATTGCGCGTGGCCTCCTCATCAATGGCGTCCGTGACCTGGATAAACTTGCGGTCCGCTCCGTCACCGATAGCGACGAAATCAATCTCGGCATTCCGCATGTGCCCCGTGAAAACCCGATACCCATCGATGACGAGGCGGTTATATACGGCGTTTTCGAGGGCGCGTCCGCTATCGCTACCTCGATAACCGTCGAGGTAGGCACGGAGTCCAAGGTCCTCGATATAGTATTTTCCTCCGGTTTTGAGCACCTCGCGCCCTTTGATGTCAAATCGGCGGGCATGGGAGAAGATATAGGTTTCCTCGAGCGCCGACACGCAGGTGTCGATGACGCCGTGCGAGGTTTTGGTTCCGCTTTCATTCAAAGAGCCGACGATCTTGTTGATCGATGTTGGGTTTGAGATGTTGTCGGCCAGGTAGGCGCAAACTCTGTCGAGCAGGTCTCTGCTTGTTACGGCTCTCCGTCCTCGGCGGGCCTCCCGGGCCAAGATGTCGCGACCGACAATGGTCTGGTAGGTGCTCCAAATATAGTCTTTCATCTCTCGTTCGGGCAGACCGGAAATGGCGAGATAGGGGAGGCCTCCAAATTTCAGGTATCGGTCGAGCAGCTCGTCGATCGGGGTAATTTCTTCCTTCCCAAAGACGGCATATCTGCTCGTGATTTCGGTTGGGCCAAGGAAGTCGAGGTATTCGGAGAAAGACAACGGGTGCATTCTGATCTCGACGTATCTTCCCGAGATCAGGGTTGCTATCTCGCTGGAGAGCAAAAATGCATTCGAACCCGTAATGTAAATGTCGCAGTCTTTGTCGACGCGAAGTGCGTTGATGGCTTTCTCCCAGCTGGCAACTTCTTGCAGCTCGTCGAAGAAGAGGTAGCATTTCCCGCTCGACGACATCCGCTCGACGACATAGCGGTAAAGCTCGCGCCAATCGCGAATTCCTTCGAGGTCAAATGATTCCATTCGAAAAGAGAGGAGGCATTCGGTTGGTACGCCGTCTTTGGCAAGATAGGAGCGCATCATGTCGAGCAGCGTTGATTTGCCGCATCGCCGCATGCCAGTGACGACCTTGATGACATCTGAATCGCGAAAGGCGATCAGCTTCTTGAGGTAGTTGTCCCTTGCTACGGGCTGCCCGTTCATCGTTCGTCCAATCTGCAAGTTTTTCTCAGAGCGTAACAAAAACTTGTAAAACCTGCAAGTTTTTTCCATCAGGTGAGAAAAACTTGCAAGTTCAAAGATGGGCGGCGGATTGCCCTTCTGCTATTTGCCCTGCACCATGGTGAGGGAAATCTTTTTGCGGTCGCGGTCGACCTTCTCGACCCATACCTTGACCGTGTCGCCGACGCGTACCACGTCGCTCGGGTGCTTGACGAAGCGGTTGGCCAGCTTGGAGATGTGCACGAGGCCGTCCTGGTGCACGCCCACGTCGACGAAGGCGCCAAAGTCGACGACGTTGCGCACCGTGCCCTTGAGCTCCATGCCGGGCTCCAGGTCGTCGATGGAAAGCGCCGAGCGGCTAAAGACCACCTCGGGCGCGTCGTCGCGCGGGTCGCGGCCGGGCTTCTTGAGCTCGTTGACGATGTCGATGAGCGTCAGGGTACCGCAGTCCAGGTCGCTTGCAAGCGCCGAGATGCTGCCCAGGCGGCGCTCGATATCGGGCACGCCGCCGCGGCTGAGCTCGCTGGCCGCCACGCCGGCGCGCTCCAGGACGGACGTCGCCACCTCGTAGCTCTCGGGGTGGACGCTTGTGGCGTCGAGCGGATTCTTGCCGCCGCTAATGCGCAAGAAGCCTGCGGCGTTGAGATATGCCTTGGGCCCCAGCTTGGGGACCTTCTTGAGCTGGCGGCGATCGGTAAAGGCGCCGTTTTCCTCGCGGTAGGCAACGATGTTCTTGGCCACGCTCGGCGTGATGCCCGACACGTATCCCAGCAGGCTCGCGCTTGCGGTGTTGACGTCGACGCCCACGCGGTTGACGACGTCCTCTACCACGTGGCCCAGCGTGCGCGAAAGTTCGGCCTGGTCAAGGTCGTGCTGGTACTGACCCACGCCGATGGACTGGGGCGGAATCTTGACAAGCTCTGCCAGCGGGTCTTGCAGACGGCGGCCCAGGCTCATTGCGCCACGCACGGTGACATCCAGGTCGGGATACTCCTGGCTCGCAAGCTCGGAGGCGGAGTACACCGACGCGCCGGCCTCGTTCACGATCGTGTAGCGCAAGCCGGGCGCCTGCTCGGCAATGAACTCCGAGACGACTTCCTCGGTCTCGCGGCTGGCGGTGCCGTTGCCGATGACGATGGTGTTGACGCCGTCCTTCTTGACGAGGCGGGCGAGCTCGCGCTTGGTGCCGGCGACGTCGTGGCGTGGCTTGGTGGGGTAGACCACGCCGTGGTCGAGCAGCTTGCCGGTCTCGTCCATGACGGCGACCTTGCAGCCGGTGCGGTAGCCCGGGTCGAGCGCGAGCACGCGGGCGCCGCGGACGGGGCGTGCCGAGAGCAGGCCCTCGAGATTCTTGGCAAAGACGTTGATGGCCTCGGTCTGGGCACGGACGGTGAGCTTGGCGCGGGCCTCGCGCTCAAGCGAAGGGGCCATCAGGCGCTTGTAGCCATCGGCGATGGCGGCATCGAAGACCGGGGCGAAGACGCCCTGGCGGCGGGGCCAGCGACTGCCGAGGCGCGCCGTGGCGGCAGCGCCGTCGACGTTCACGCGCACGCGGAGCTTACCCTCGCGCTCGCCGCGGTCGATGGCCAGCACGCGGTGGTTGGGGATGCGGCGCAGCGGCTCGTCAAAGTTGTAGTAGGGCTCGTAGGGAGTCTTCTCGGCGGGGTCGGTGGCCTCGACGACGATGTCGGCGGTGTTTTGCGTAAAGGCGCGCAGGTCGGCGACGTTTTCGGGGTCTTCGGCCACCGTTTCGGCCACGATGTCGGCGGCACCGGCGAGCGCCTTCTCGGGCGTGTCGAAGCCGGCGTCCTCGTTGACGTAGGCCGCTGCGGCGTCGAGCGCGCTACCCTTGGCGGATGCCTGCATGATGATCATGTTGGCGAGCGGCTCCAGACCGGCCTCGCGGGCCTTCTGCGCGCGGGTCATGCGCTTTTTGCGGTAGGGCTTGTAGAGGTCCTCGACGCGCTGGAGCTGCGTTGCCTCGCGAATCTGCTGCTCGAGCTCGGGCGTGAGCTTGCCCTGGGCGTCGATGAGCAGGATGACATCGTCTTTACGCTGCTCAAGGTTGCGCAGGTAGGACAGACGCTCGTCGAGCGCACGCAGGGCGACATCGTCCATGCCGCCCGTGGCCTCCTTGCGGTAGCGCGAGATAAAGGGGATGGTGTTGCCCTCGTCGATGAGCTTGACGGCCGCTTCGACATTGGCGGCCTTAAGATTGAGCTCGCGGGCGAGCTGGGCGATAAGATCCATGGAACTCCTTGCGTTTAAGGTGCGTTTGCAGCACAGGGCTACCAAGGATACCACCCGTCCCAAAAGACTGTTTTGAGGTCGTGCCACGGAAACGGCCTATCTACTACGTTTGACCCGTATGGGTCGACCATACCTGGTTTTTCCGAAAATCGGCAAGCCGTCTACCTGCGGTTTTGATTTCGTGAAAATTGGCATGGTTGAGAGTAGTCGGCTAAACGTAGTAGATGGGCCCATTTCGTGGCGGACGATTCAAGCCGAGGCGTAAAATAGCCCCCGGGCCAAGAAAATCATAACCAACGTAGTCAAAAAAGCCCCGCGGGCAGGAGGCTGCTCGCGGGGCGAAGAAGAGGGGCTTATTTGTGGCGGGCCGAGGGGTTCGGCGTAGGGTTTACCGCGCCAGGCCCAAGCCCTTTACAGCTCGACGAGGTTGCCGGTCTCGGCGGCCTCCTTGATGGCGTTAAGCAGCGTGAGCGTCTTGACGTTGTCGGCGGGGGTCACGACGGGCTCGACCTCGCGGCGGACGACCTTCACAAAGTGCTTGAGCTGCATCTTGTGCGGCAGCGCCGGGTCGACGGCTGGGATCTCCATCTGCAGCGGCTTGTGCCAGTTAGAGGCGCCGTCGTAGGAGAACTGGTGCAGGCGGGGCAGCGACAGGGCGCCCTTGGTGCCGCCGATAAAGTAGGCGTCGGCGTCGAAGGGACGGTACTGCGGATCCTCGCGAGCGGTGGCCTCCCAGTTCCAGGGGCTGGCGGTGGCGTCGGAGATGGTCATGCTCGCAAGCGCGCCATCGGCAAAGCGGACGTTGACCACGGCGGAGTCCTCGGTCTCAAAACCGCGGGCGGCGCTGGACTGCATGCCCTGGACGGCGACGGGCTCGCCCAGCAGGTAACGGAGCAGGTCGACATCGTGCACCAGGTTGACCAGGATCGGGCCGGCACCCTTCTTGCGGCGCCACTCGACGTCGAAGTACTCGTCGTTCTTATAGATCATGTAGTGGAAGCTCGAGACAGTGAGTTTGCCCAGCTCGCCGGACTCGATGATCTCCTTGGCCTTGTTGACGAAGGGGTTGTGGCGACGGTGCTGACCCACGAGCACGGGCACGCCGGCGGTCTCGGCCTCGGCGGCGAAGGCCTGGGCGTCCTCGAGGTCGTTGGAGATCGGCTTTTCGACCAGCGGAACGATGTTGCGCTTGACGGCCTCGCGGGCGACGCCCAGGTGCAGGTCGTTGGGCGTGGCGATGATGACGGCCTCGGGCTTGACCTCGTCCATCATCTGGGCGGGATCGGTAAAGAACGGCACGCCGGCGGCCTCGGCCGTGGCGCGGGCGCCCTCAAAGGCGTCGGCGATGGCGACGAGCTCGGCCTCGGGCTCCTCGGTGACAAAGCGGATGTGGTTGCGGCCCATGGCGCCGGCGCCGATGACGGCAATGCGGACGGGGTTGAGCTCAGACATTTCGACTCCTTAATAGTGGTGGCGGTGGAATGCGGCAAGGGGGCGGCCCTTGCCGCGTCAAGCAAAACTAAGCGGACTTCTTCTTGCTGTCGGAGACCATCATGTAGACGGTGAGCACGACGGCGATGGCGGCGATCACGATGGCGCCGTAGAAGGACTGCTGGTAAGCGGCGCTGCCGGCCTCGGCGTGATACAGCACGGCGGTGATGGGCTGGCTGATCCAGGTGGAAGCGGCATAGCCCAGGAACATGATGCCGTAGTTGACGCCGATGTTGCTGGTGCCGAAGGCACCACCGGTGAGCGGCGGGTAGATGACGAGCAGGGCGCCAAAGCTAAAGCCGAGCAGGGCGAGCGCCACGAAGAACATGCTCTGCGTAAAGCTCATCGACATGATGACGAGCGCGACGATGGTGACGACAAGGCTGATGAGCAGCGACTTGTAGGCACCGATCTTGTCGATGATCTGGCCAAAGGACAGGCGACCGACCAGGTTGGCGCAGGTGTTGACGGAGACGACCACACCGCCGAGGGCGACGGCTGCGGCGCTCGTGGGGTCGGCGAAGAGCTGGACGGCGGCGATGGAGGCAACCTTGCCGACGAGCAGGGTGCCGGCGGTGGCGGCAAAGGCGAAGGTGATGATGAGGACCCAGAAGCGCGGGGTCTTGACCATCTCGCCCGGGGTGAGGTCGCCGAAGGTGCCGGCGTGGGCGCCGCCCTTGGGGGCCTCGAAGCCCTCGGGCAGCCAGCCGGCCTCGGGGGCCTTCAGGAACAGGGCGGAAGCGGCGATCATCACAAAGAAGATGACGCCGAGCGCCTTCAACGCGCCGAAGATGCCAAGGCTCGGGATGAGCAGCGAGGCGAGCACCGGGGACAGCACGGCGGGGCCGGCGGTCGAAGCGGCCAGGGTGATGCCGGAGGCGAGGCCCTTCTTGTCGATGAACCACTTCTGACCCGTGGTGAGTGCCGGGTTGTAGCCCAGGCCGTTGCCGACGGCGGCGACGAGCGAGAACCACAGGTAGAACTGCCACGGATCGGTGACGGTGCCGGACATGAACCAGCCCACGCCGTAGCACACGGCGGCGGCGATCACGACGTTGCGGGGGCCGATCTTATCGGAGATGCGGCCGGCGAAGATGCCCGTAACGGCCATGATGGTCTGAAAGACCGGGAAAGCCCAGGTAAGGGCGCTGGACCACTCGGGGTAGACGGCGAGCAGGTTCTTGCTCACGACGGAGTAGAGCGCGATGGAGCTGATGAAGAACATGGTGACGCACGCGGCGGAAAGCACGACGGCGCGACCCTTGTTGGAGTTGGTGGAAGCCATTGGTCTCTTTCTAATCGATGAGGGAGGGGAGGGTCTTGTCCCGCGCCCCTCTCTACCGGGCTGGTTTACTGGTCGGTCGGCTTAGCGACGCCGGACTCGTCGGACCAGAGCTCGACACCCTTGTTCTTAAGGTAGTTGTCGGCATACGCGCGACGGCCGCCGGGCTTGGCGGTGAGATCGCCCATCATGTTGGAGAAGCCGCCGTCGACCTTGATGGCGTCGCCGGTGGTAAAGTCCGAGCGCGTGGACGCCAGGAACATGACGGCGTTGGCGATATCGCTGACCTCGCCGATGCGGCGCGTGGCGATCAGGCGGCTGCGGCTCTTCTCGACCTCGGGGTCGGCGTAGAAGTTGGCCGACATGGGGGTCTTGACGAAGCAGGGCTCGACGCAGTTGGAGCGCACGCCATACGGGCCCCACTCGGCGGCAAGCATCTTGGACATCATGTTGACACCGGCCTTGGTGGAGCTGTACACGCCCGAGAACGTCTCGGGGGAGTGGCTGGCGACGGTGGAGATGTGCACCAGGCGGCCCTGGCCGGCCTTGATCATCTCGCGACCAAAGCGCTGCGAGGTGATGAAATAGCCGGTGAGGTTGACGTTGAGCACCTGCTCCCAGTCGCTCAGCGGCAGGTCCTCCATAGCGGCGAAGCGCAGGATGCCAGCGGTGTTGACGAGGACGTCGACGCGGCCGAAGTTGGCGATGGTGGCGTCGACGGCGGCCTGAACCTCGGCCTCGTCGGTGGCGTTCATCTTGTAACCTTCAGCGTGGATGCCAAACTCGGCGGCGAGGTCGGCGGCAGCGGCCTTGACCTTCTCCTCGTCCAGGTCGAGCATGACGACGTTGGCGCCATTGCGGGCGAACTCGCGGCAGATCTCGGCGCCCATACCGCCGAGCGCGCCGGTCACGGCGCAGACATCGCCCTCGAGCTTAAGCCAATTGCTCATAGGAACTTCCCTTCTTGTGCCTCCCAGTGGGTCGCTCCCATTAACCGACCCACGTGGTTTTCGCTGGTTATCGTATGCTTTGCGTTTGCGCAGGTGAATTGCATATTTGTTAGAATGGCGTTAACCGTAGGTTCATACCGCTTGATGTGATTTGTATCCGATTGAGCGCGTGACCTGCGAAAACGACTCCCTGCGGCACTGTGTGGCCGTACGTGTGAAAACGGAGAGACGACGTGTACGATCGACGACTTGAGGCTATATCTGCCGCCGCGGAGCTGGGAAGTTTCTCGCGTGCCGCGACAAAGCTGCGCGTGTCGACGCCGGCGCTCGTCAAACAGGTGTCGGGGTTCGAGGCCGAGTTCGGTATTACGCTGTTCGAGCGCTCGCATTCGGGCGTCAAGGTGACGCCGGCGGGCGCGCTGTTAGTGGACGACGCGCGCTCAATCATGCGGCAGTCCGAGGATGCCCTGCGCCGCGCCCGGCGTGCGGCGGGTGATGGCGGTGCGGTGCGCTTAGGCGTATCGATGATGTGTCCGGGGCGTCAGACGCTTTCGATGTGGACGGGCGTGCACGAGCTGGAGCCGTCGCTGCGTTTTGAGATCGTGCCGGTGAGCGACCTGTACGACGAGCGCGAGACCGTCATGCGCAGCTTGGGCCGCGAGGTCGATGTGGTGCAGTCGAGTTTTTCGACCCCGCGCTGGGGCGACGCCTGCCAAAAGCTCCTTATCGTCAACGTGCCGTTTTATATCGATGTGCCGCGCACGAGCCCGCTTGCGCGCAAGAGCCGTATCACGGTTGCCGACCTGGAGGGCATGCGCCTGCGCGTGCTGCGCCACGGCAACGACGCCATGGACAGTCTTCGTATCGACCTTTTGGCCGACGGCGGTGTGGATGTCATCGACGTCGATAGCTTCGACTTCGCGCTCTTTAACGATGCCGAGGAAAAGGGCGACGCGGTGCTCACCTGCGGCGCGTGGTCGGGTGTGCATCCAGCCTTTGTGGGCGTGCCGTTCCTCTGCGGCCGCGAGGTGCCGGTCTTTCTACACTACCCGCTCGAGCCAACCCTCCAAGTGCAAAAATTCGTCAACGCCATGGCCCAACTCCTCAACTAGCTCATTTGGGATGGGGCTTTTTAGCTACTTACAAAACGAGGCCCTGGCCAAACGGCCAGGGCCTCACTAACCTTTATTCCGTTTTAAACAACGGGCTGATTGCGCGCAGGAGGGTTCCCCGGGGCGTCGGGGTATTTCCTCCGCGCGCAGTTTCGCAGCGCAGCGAGAATGTTTGAGCACGGAGGAATTACCCCGACGCCCCGGGGAACCCTCCGTCAGTAACCGTTCCTACTCCAGCTCAAACGCACCCGTGTACAGCTGATAGTAGTATCCGCGCTTGGCGATCAGCTCGTCGTGGTTGCCGCGCTCGATGATGCGGCCGTGATCCAGGCAGATGATCGCGTCGGAGTTGCGCACGGTGCTCAAGCGGTGCGCGATGACAAACGTCGTGCGGCCCTCCATGAGCTTGTCCATGCCCGCCTGCACGATTGCCTCGGTGCGGGTGTCGATGGAGCTCGTTGCCTCGTCCAGAATCATCGCCGGCGGATCGGCGACAGCAGCGCGCGCAATCGAGATCAGCTGGCGCTGGCCCTGCGACAGCTGCGCGCCGTTGCCGGTGAGCATGGTGTCGTAGCCGTCGGGCAGGCGGGTGATAAAGTCGTCCGCGCCCGCGAGCTTGGCAGCCGCGATGCACTCCTCGTCGGTGGCGTCCAGGTTGCCGTAGCGGATGTTGTCCATCGCGGTGCCGGTGAACAGGTTCACGTCCTGCAGTACCACGCCCAGCGAACGGCGCAGGTCGGACTTGCGAATCTTGTTGACGTTGATGCCGTCGTAGCGGATCTTGCCGTCGGCAATGTCGTAGAAGCGGTTGATGAGGTTGGTGATGGTCGTCTTGCCGGCACCGGTGGCGCCGACAAACGCGACCTTCTGGCCCGGCTTGGCGTACACAGACACGCCGTGCAGCACCTCGTGGTCGGGCGTATAGCCAAAGTCCACGTTGTCCATGACCAGGTCGCCACGCAGCGGCACGTACTCGATCTCGCCAGTTGCACGGTGCGGGTGCTTCCAGGCCCACATGCCGGTGCGGTGGTCGGCCTCCTCGAGCTGCCAGGTGTCGGGATTCACCTGTGCGTTGACGAGCGTCACGTAGCCCTCGTCGGCCTCGGGCTCCTCGTCGAGTAGCTCAAAGATACGCTCGGCGCCGGCAAGGCCCATGACCACGGCGTTGATCTGCTGCGAGATCTGGCCGATCTGACCGCAGAACTGCTTGGTCATGTTGAGGAACGGCACCACGACGGCGATGGAGAGCGCCATGCCCGAGAGGCTCAGGTTGGGCACGCCCAGCGCCAGGAAGATGCCGCCGGTCAGCGCGACCAGCACGTAGAGCAAGTCGCCCAGGTTCCCGAGGATCGGCATGAGGATGTTGGCGTACATGTTGGCCTTCTGCGAGACCTCGAAGAGCTTCTCGTTGCGCTCGTCAAAATCGGCCTCGGCGGCGGACTCGTGACAGAACGCCTTGACGACCTTCTGGCCGTTCATGACTTCCTCGATATGGCCCTCGACCACGCCGAGCTCGGCCTGCTGCGCGATAAAGAAGCGCGCGGAGTTGGAGCCGAGCAGCTTGGTCATAAAGGTCATAAAGGCGACGCCGGCAATGATGACCAGGCACATCCACGCGCTGTAGTACAGCATGATGAAGAACACCGTGACGATGACGATGATCGTCATGAGCAGGTTGGGCAGCGACTGGCTGATCATCTGGCGCAGCGTGTCGATGTCGTTGGTGTAGTGGCTCATGATGTCGCCGCGCTGGTGCGTGTCGAAGTAGCGGATCGGCAGGTCCTGCATGCGGTTGAACATCTTCTCGCGCAGCTTCTCGAGCGAGCCCTGCGTGATGACGGCCATGGCGCGGTTCCAGAAGAGCGAGGAGGCGACGCCCACGGCATAGATGCAGCCGAGGGTGGTCACAAGCTTCAAGATCTTGGGCTGCGCGGCCGTCCAGTCGCCCGATTGCCACGATTCGCTAATGACCTGCAGCGCGCTCTGGAGAAACGTCGCGCCGATGGAATTGATGATGGCGCAGAGCACCACGCCGGCGACGACGAGGGGCAAAAGCACTGGGTAGAAGCCAAAGAGCATCTTGATCAGGCGCGTCATGGTGCCGCCCTTGCGGTTGCGCGCGCGCTCGGCGGTAGCTGCCTTACTCATGTGCCTCGCCTCCTTCCTGGATCTGAGCTTGCGGTGCGGATGCCTCGGTGTCGGCTGCGGCGGTCTCGCCCGCGTCCTCGCCTTCGGCACTCATCTTATTTTGCGAGGTAAAGGTCTCGCGGTAGATCTCGCTCGTCTTGAGCAGCTCATCGTGGTTGCCGATGTCCTTGATGCGGCCACCCTCCATGACGATGATGCGGTCAGCATCCTGCACGGAGCTAATACGCTGGGCGATGATGAGTTTGGTCGTGTTGGGCAGGTAGCTCGCCAGGCCCTCGCGGATTTTGGCGTCGGTCTTGGTGTCGACGGCGCTCGTGGAGTCGTCCAGGATCAGAATCTTGGGGCGACGCAGCAGGGCGCGCGCGATGCACAGGCGCTGCTTCTGGCCGCCGGAGACGTTGGAGCCGCCCTGCTCAATCCAGGTGTCGTAGCCCTTGGGGAAGCCGTCGACAAATTCGTCGGCGCAGGCCAGATGTGCGGCCTCGCGGACCTCCTCGTCGGTGGCGTTTGAGTCGCCCCAGCGCAGGTTCTCGGCGATGGTGCCGCTAAACAGCACGTTTTTCTGCAGCACCATGGCTACCTGGTGGCGCAGCGCGTCCAAATCGTAATTGCGTACGTCCACGCCGCCGACGCGCACGGTGCCCTCGGTGACATCGTACAGGCGGGCGATCAGGTTCACGAGCGTCGACTTGGCCGAGCCGGTGCCGCCGATAATACCGATGGTCTCGCCGCTCTTAATATGCAGGTCGATATCGTCGAGCGCCTGGCGGCGGGCATGCTCGGAATACTTAAAGCTCACGTGATCGAAGTCGATGGAGCCGTCGGCAACCTCGTGCACGGGCTCGGCGGGATCGGCGATCGTGGGCTCGGCGGCCAGCACCTCGGTAATGCGGTGCGCCGACTCGTCTGCCATGGTTACCATGACAAAGATCATCGACAGCTGCATTAGGCTCATCAGAATCTGGAAGCCGTAGGTAAAGATGGAGGAGAGCTGGCCCACGTCGAACAGGGTGCCCTGGCTCGTGATGATGAGCTCGGAACCCAGGTAGATGATGACGACGAACGCGCCGTTGACGCAGATGTTCATCATAGGGTTGTTGAAGGCGAGCAGCTTCTCGGCGCGGGTAAAGTCCATCTGGACGTCGCGCGCGGCGGTGGCGAACTTCTCCTTCTCAAAGTCTTCGCGCACGTAACTCTTGACCACGCGCATGCCGGTGACATTTTCCTCAACGGATTCGTTGAGCGCGTCGTACTTGTGGAAGACGCGGGCAAAGATCGGGCGCACCTTATGGATGATGAAGAACAGGCCAAAGCCCAGCAGCGGAATGATGACCAGGTAGACCATGGCGACGCTGCCGCCCATGGCGTATGCCATGGTAAAGGCAAAGACCAGCACCAGCGGCGAGCGCACGGCGATGCGGATGAGCATCATAAAGGCCTGCTGCACGTTGTTGATGTCGGTGGTGAGGCGGGTGACGAGCGAGGAGCTCGAGAACTCGTCGATGTTGGCGAAGCTGAACGTCTGGATCTTGTAGAACAGGTCGCGACGCAGGTTCTTGGCAAAGCCGCAGCTGGCATGGCTGCAGGTGATGCCCGCGGCGGCGCCAAAGGCGAGTGACGTCAGCGCGATGAGTATGAGAAGGCCGGCGGTGGGCAGCATCTCGGTAACGGCGGTGCCGTCCTTGATGGCGTCGATCATGTCGGCGGTGATAAACGGGATCATCATCTGGCAGATTACCTCGCCAAGCACCAGCAGCGGCGTGGCGATCGTGACCTTCATGTAATCGCGGATGCTGCCCATAAGGGTTTTAATCATCCAGTTCCTCCCAGGTTACGCGGATTTTCTCGAGCATCTCGGCAAGCTGTTCGCACTCGTCGTGAGTGAGGGCACTAAAGGCCTGCTCCCTAAAGCGGATGCGGGCGGCCTGGTCGATGCGGGCCTTCTCCCAGCCGATCTCGGTCAGGCGAATGGTGAGCTGCCGGCGATCTTTTGGATTGCGGCTGCGCTCGATGATGCCGGCGCACTCGAGCTTGGATAAGATCTCGGAGAGCGACCCCGGCTTAAGGTCGAAGTGCATGCCGAGCTCCTGCTGCGACATCTCGCCGTTTTCCTGCTTGGCAAGCAGGCAGACGATGGGCGCCTTGCCGGACACGCCGCCGCCGTGAAAGTGCATGTAGTGGCCGCAAAAGCCTAGGCCGCTCAGGATGCGCTTGGCGAGCTTGTCTTCGCCGTTAACTGCTTCGGGCACGTCTGCCGGCTGCGACGGGTCGCCGCCGGGTTCGTGCGGGCGAAGGTTAAGGGGTTCATCGCACATGAATTCGTATCGCTCCTTTCTTTAGTTAGGTAGTGGGATTGTTTTGTGCCTAACTAATCTAGGAGTGCCACACAAGAATGTCAAGGTACCAAACTGATTGTTACGCGGTTTTGCCAAACCGCGCAACCGGCCGACGCTGCAAGCGCTCCTAAGCGGCAATCTGGCGTTCAATCGTCGGGCATGGCCACAAGGCCTATGCCCTCCTCTTTCACGCCACCTTGCTCGCTTAGGAGCGTTTTCGCTGTCCGTCCTCAACATGCGGTGGTACCTTCCCCCGGACTAGTCGTTGGGGACGTTCTTGTTTGACTAGTCATTTAGGAACGCCCCCAATGACTAACTTCAAAACTATGCCGGATTACGGGGCTGAACTGCGGATTGTCGACCATACCGAAATTGGTAAAATGAAAACCGCAGGTAGAAGGCTTGCTATGATTTGAAAATAGGGGGTGTGGTTGGCTCATTCAAGTTCAGCCCCGTAATCCGGCATAGTTTTGAAATGGCACTGAATGAGTGACGGCAAATGAGCCGCAATGAAGCAGGCTAGTCCCTCGTTTCCGTAACCTTTCCGCAACAATTCGCCCTTCGCGGTGCAAGCTTCCGTCCGCAGCGTTCCCTGCGCTACACTTAGTCGCACTGTGGCGACTTTGCGCCGCTCCCGACCCAAGGGGGACATTCATGAAGAACACTCAGCTGCTGCTGATCAACGATATGTGCGGCTACGGCAAGGTCGCGCTCTCCGCCATGCTGCCGGTGCTGTCGCACATGGGCTACCGTATCCACAACCTGCCGACGGCGCTTGTGTCCGATACGCTCAACTACCCCAAGTTTTACATTCACGACACTACGGAGTACGTGCGTCAGAGTCTCGCCATCTGGGAGGAACTCGGCTTTGAGTTCGACGCCATCTCGACCGGCTTTATCGTGACCGAGGAAGAGACGCGCATCATCTCGGACTTTTGCCACCGCCGCGCGCAAAAGGGCACCAAGGTGTTCGTCGACCCCATCATGGGCGACAACGGCAAACTTTACGCCGGTGTGCCCGAGTCCACGAT
>CAKUEZ010000028.1 GCA_934646965.1 uncultured Collinsella sp.
GTGTAGCTCGGACGGGTGCGTTATGGGCCGATGCTCAGAAAATGCAGCAATGGTCTACCTGCGCTAACGGACGCGGATGCAGATGAGTGGCTGTCTGCGCGGCTGCGAGCCTGCTGCGCCTTCTCGTCCGCTCGAGTGCTCCATTTTGGGCCACATGGGTATGGGCATGTGCCTGTTTGCTCGACATACTTAATGTCGACAGCCCCTGTGCAAAGGAGGACGTTTCCATGGACGAGATGTTTGCCATTAAATGCCAAAACTGCGGCGGCCCCATGTATTCGCACCAGGCAAAGCGTAGCTTTGAGTGTGCCTACTGTGGAACGGTCATCCCGTGGCAAGCGGACGCCGGGGAGCCCAAGAGCGCCCTGGGTATTCGCCATACGCCGCTGACGGTGGTGGACGGGCTGCTCAAGCTCACCCATGTGTCGCAGCTCGAGCGCCCGGAGGACCCGGACTGGTATTTCTTTAACTCGCACTGGCGCAATCAGTCGGTTTTGGAGCATCTGCTGTGGGAGGATCGCGGGACGGCGCAGGAGTTCCAAGAGGCCACGCACGTGAGCATTCCCTGCCCCTTCTGCGGCGCGTCCTTTGAGGGCGAGTCCACTCAGCGTGTATTTGAATGCCCGTCCTGTGGCAATAAGATTGGTGTGGCCGACCTGCTCAAGCCCGGCACGTTTAGCAAACGCCTGACCATGGGCGTTGGTGCCGAGTACGTGCCAGAGCAGGGTGTTCCGTGCGAGATATCGCCGCAGCAGGCGCGTGCCAACGCTCTGCAGCTGGTGCGTCAGTATCCAGATGCCTTTGCCGGGCACGATGTGGAAGATGCGATCCAAAACGACATGATGCTCTTCTACTTTCCCATGGCGCTGGCGGACCTGCGCATGATGGCATCCTTCCCGGGCAAGGGCCTGAGCAAGGAGACCCTGGTGTACTACGAGGTGCTCGATTGGGCATACCCCAGGGCCAACTACCTGGACGTTCGTCTTATGGGCATCTTGGAGCCGTGGGACTTTGGCAAGGTGGGGCCGTTCGACCCCGCCATGCAGGAAGGCGACTTCCGCGTCGTCTCCGTCGACGCGTCAACCAAGGACCAGGTGGTCATTGATAAGCTGGCGCTCGATGTTGCGGGCAACGATGCCGAGGCCATGCTGGGGTTCAATAAAAAGAGCATTCGCACGTGGGCGCGCAAGGCCCGCAAGCATAAGGACGGCCTGGTTATGGTGCCGGTCTACTTTGTCGATCGCCCGGCTTCGGATGGCCGCGACGGCGAGCAGGTACGCATTGCCGTGAACGGCCAGACGGGCCGTGCGGCCGCGGTGGTGTTTAGCGATAAGCGCGAGACGCATATCGTGGCGCCGCTCAATCCCAGCGTGATGTTGTCGAGCGAAAGCACCGTGCATGCCACGCCCATCGAGGTCAAATACGTCAAATCGCCGTTTTTGTACCAGATCGTGCGACGTGGGGGTGGCGAGCAGCCACGGCAGGTGGCGGCTGCAGCCGAGGGCTCCTATCGAGAAGAAAGGCCCAAGCGCAAGGGCTTGTTCGCGGCGATTTTTGGGAAGTAGGGGAGTGAGAGCTACTGTCCGGTCGTTTAAGGTCGTTTAACAGGTGCTAGATGTAAATAAACGGTGGAGCGGCTGCAAAAGAGCCGCTCCACTGGGTAACATCAGATTGTGCAGCGGAACCCGCTCCTCAGCTACTCAAACTTCGGAGACGCGGGCAACGCAGGTGCCATTGTCTTAAAGGGTCGGCTGTAACCGGCCCTTTTCTGCGGCAGCGGGGATTCGAATACCAACACGGTGTATGGCCTCACGGTACTTTGCTCTGTGTCGAACGGACCCATGACGGCGCATTCTGTAATCATCATTTATGCGGTCCCTTAATCATTTGCGTTGACTGACATTGTCTTCGTTGAAGGCGTGTCCTAAAACAAACACCGTTCTATCAGCTCTTTACCGCGCAGGGTGTCGATCCACTCTTGCGGAATTGCGCCGATACCGTATGCCGTGCCTGCGAGGGCGCCGGCGACAGCTGCGGTGGTGTCGGTGTCGTCGCCCAGGTTGACGGCGGTAAGCACGCATTCCTCGTAGCTGGTGGTGTTCACAAAGCACCAAGTAGCGGCTTTAAGCGTGTCGCGCACGAAGCCGCCGGACCTGATTTCGTGCTCGGGCATGTCTTTCAGATGGAGCATCCACGAGGGAAGCGCGCCGTTCATCACGTCCCTCATCAGCTCGACAAATATGACGCATGCGTCGGTTGACGTTCTGTGGGCGTGCGTAATCGCGGAGACCTCGCAGATCTCTTCGTCTGTCGCATCGGTGAACGCCAGGGGCGCGATGCGCATGAGCGAACCGTTGCCGTTGTCGCGTTCACCGGAGCCTCCTTTGCCGGTGCGCAGGGCGCGAGCGGTGGTGCCACCGTAATCGAAAACGCCGTCGATCGTATACTCGCCACGGTCAATCCAACTTACGAACTTGTCGCGCATGTCTGCGGTGTCGATGCGGTCGAGTTCCCTAATCGAGTCGCAGGTAGCAAGCGTCATGGACGTATCGTCGCTCCAGGTGCCGGCGGGCTGCCGGTGCGTGCCGTAGCCAATCATATCGGTGCATTCGAACGTGCCACGAGGCCTGAATTCATATGGAACGCCCAACGCGTCGCCAACAGCGAGCCCATAGATGCAGTCGCGCAGCGTGGCTTTCGGTCTGTCTGTCATGAAAAACTCCTCGTATGCCAGGTGGTGCGGAACGACTTAGGGGACGTCGGTCACACCGTGCCGTTACCCTTGCGCTTCGCCATTCGCCGCTTCGTTGATGGCGCGGTACTCGGCGCTCAGCTCGCGCGCCAGCTCTTCCTTGCTTGGAAGATACGGCAGATATTTGGCGGCAAACACTTGGTCGTTGTCTTCGGGCAACGTGTACTCGACAATCGAATCGCTTTTGTCCGCGCAGAGCACGATGCCTATGGGTGGATTGTCGCCTTCGTTCATGAGCTCGCGCGTGTAGTAGTTCACGTACATTTGCATCTGGCCCAAGTCCTGATGCGTGAGATCATCGGTTTTAAGGTCGATGAGTACAAAACAGCGCATCAGATAGTTGTAAAACACAAGGTCAATATAGAAGTGGCGACCATCGAAGGTGATGCGCTTTTGGCGCGCCTCAAAAGCGAAGCCGCGGCCAAGCTCCAGCAGAAACTTCTGAAGATGCGTGATGAGCGCTTGCTCTAGATCGCTCTCGCGAAACGCAGCGTCGTCCGAGAAGCCTAAAAACTCAAGTACATATGGGTCGCGGATGATGTCCTCGGGGCGACGAGCGGGGGCGCTCTTTTGGATTTCCTGAGCGACGGTCTCTTTGTCCTTGCTGGCAAGAAGACGCTCGCGGAACATGGTGTTGATTTGGCGCTCGAGCTGGCGCGTACTCCAGCGAGAGTCGGCGCATTCGTTCATGTACCAGGTGCGCGCTTCGGAGTCGGGAATGCGCATCAACCTGCGGTAATGAGTCCAGCTCAATTCGGGACGCAGTGAGTCCCGAATTGGAAATGTGAGATACAACTGGCGCATTTTACGCAGCTCCCTTGCCTCAAAGCCTTTGCCAAAATCCTTGGTAAGCTTGATTGCAAGGGCCTTGAGCAGCGCATCGCCGTACTTGGCGCGCTCTACTCCGCCTTGTTCTTCAACAATGCTCTTGCCGATTTCCCAATAAGCCTCAACCATCGCAAAGTTAACGGCGGTATAGGCCTTGTCGCGAGCGGCGTTGAGAATTGAGGAAACCTGCTTGTAAAAACCTTCGGGCACAATCGTCGCTTCTCCGCGGTTTGCCGGTTCGCTCATCACCATCGCCCACTTTCTTCCTGACGGAATGCATATCAAACTGCGTTTAGTTTAAGGCCTCGTGGGGACATGAACTGCGCTGCTGCCCGGCGCCTTCGCGAGGAGGCCTCGAAGCGACTAAAATGTGACCTTAGAGACAGTTTTAGCGAACCCCACGGGAGTGACGCGCATGGACAACAACACCTTGCTGTTCCAGGACAAGGGTTCGGGCAGATTTAAGGACGTCAGGATCTATCCCAACCGGATTGAGGCGCTCAAAAAAGGTGTGCTTTGTGGCAAGTACACTCAGATTGTCTGCCCTAAGGACATCACGGGGGTCAACAGGATCAAGGGTCGCGACGTTTTCCTGCGCAATCGGCTGCTGACTGCCTGCGCTTTCAGACTCAGCAGCCGCGCGAAAGCCCGGGAATTCGTTAACGTGCTGAACTCGGCGATGTGATTGGTAGGATGCGCACTTGGCTATCGATGCCGTCCGTTGTCTTGCTCTAGACTCTAACTTGTTGCGACGGTGCGCTTTGGTCTGCCTGCCTTTGGGGCGTCAGCCAGGCGCGCAGCGATACTGTCGACCGTGACATACGTGCGGCGTCCCTTGCGGTAGCCCCTCAAGATGCCCGAGTCGAGCATGTGCGTAATTCTGCTAGGGGAGACGGAAAGCCTTCGGGCGGCTTCTGCTGCCGAAACCGTTTCGCCTTCGACGATGTAGCTTTCGTCGGTCGAAAAAGCGACCATCATGGAGAGTTCGCCGTCGGCGGGGTCAATGAACTGAGCTTCGGGCACCTTGAGCCCGTCTTTTAAAAGAGCGCCCACGTAGGTGCTTGCTGCATCAACCGCCTGCTCCGCCGCCTCGGCTATAGTCTCGCCGTAAGTAAAGCAGCCTGGCAAAGATGAGAACTCAACGTCATATCCGCCTTCGGAATCGACTGTGAGAATTGCTTGGTAAACATAGGTCTTCATTTAGATCATTCCTTACTGGTTCGGGCCTAGAGCCAACCGGCAACCTTTGCAATCTTTCGGTACGTGCCTATCGGTATTTCTTTTTTGGAGGTCGGTACGCTGATTTGGATGCCGTCTTTGCGCACGACAACGTGGCTGCCTTTTCCGGTATAAAGCGTCCACCCTTCCTTTCGGAATCGTTTGAGCACCTGTGCGGGTTCCTGTTCTTTAGGCATGGGACCTCCTTTCGATATCCTAATTGTAAACTATTGATAATAATGGGCAATATAAATATCAAGTATTTATATTTATGAAATGGCGCCTTGTGATTCTGCGAGCTAATGAACGGGCACTGTTGGACAAAAAAAACCGGGATGCAAGGAGTCGTACCTTGCATCCCGGCTGAGCTAAAACGGCGCCGCTGCATGCCGTTGGAGCTTTAGCGCTTGATCTCGATGTCGTCGAGCTTAACGTCCATGGCCTCGGTCTTTGCCTCGGCGATGTCGTCGGCAAACTCAAGGGACTTCATCATGGTCTCGACGGCGTCCTTGTGCTCTTCGACGTTGTCGATGCGCACGTAGACGCTGCCGCCGCCCGCCTCGGTGAAGTACTCGGTCGTCACGCCGCCCGAATGAGTGTAGGAAGCGTTGCGCCAGGTCTTGCCGTTGTACTTGACGGGATCGTTCTCGGTCCACTCAAAGCTGGCATTCCATTTGGCCTCGTAGTCGAACAGTTCGTCGGCGTTCTTGTCGGAGTCAAAGACGGGGATGAAGCGGTCGCTGGCGTGCTCGCTCTCGGTGAACTTAAACTGGGCCCTGTCGGCGGTATCGCCGGCGACATCGGTGATTTCGACGCCCTCGGGGACCTCGACCTTAAACCAGATGAAGTCGGTCCTCATATCCACGGCTGGCTTTTCCGCACCGCCGCCACCGCCGCTGCCGGCAGCGCCGCCGCTTCCACCGCAGCCCACCAGGGCAATTGCGGCAAAGAGACTGATGCAGAGGGTGAGAATCGCAAAGGCCTTCTTTTTCATGGTCGTGTCCTCCTCGATCTGTAACCGTCCATGGATTACCTGCCTTTACTGTACGCGCGGGCGGCTCGTTCGGGTGGGCCATGTGTCCCATTCTGGGGGTCGGATTTGCGCCGACAAGTGGCAATATGCGTGGACTCAAAAGAGGGGAGGGCCGATGCTGTCGACCCTCCCCGGAGTTGGGTGCCCGCGCTTTTATTGGAACGCGTGCGCGGACGTGCGTGGACTCTTGCTACTTGATCTCGATGCTCGAAATCTCGACGCCGCGGGCCTCGCTCACGGCCACCTTCATGTCATCGGGGAACTCAATGGAGTTGAGGAGCGTCTCAGCTTCTTTCTCGTGAAGGTCGACGTTCCTCATCATGATGTAGATGCTTCCCGTGTCGACGTCGGTAAAGAGGTAGGTATAAGTACCACCATTGTCCTTGCACGTTCCGGTGAGCCATGTCCTGCCGTTGTACTCGACGGGGTCACCGTCTTCCCACTGGAACGTACCAGTATGCCTTTCGGCCTGCTGGGCAAAGGACTCTTCGGCCGTCATCTTCTCTTCCCAAACGGGGATGAAACGGTCGGTTGAGCTATTCTCGTCTTCGGGGAAGGTGAGTTGGACCCTGTCGGCATTCTTGCCGGCGGAGTCGCTTACGCCGACGCCCTCGGGCATCTCGACCTTAAACCAGACAAAGTCGGTCTTCTTAGCGACGGGGGCCTTTTCCTTGCCCTCGCCCTTGGCGGCACTGCTGCCTCCGCCCGAAGCGTTCCCGCCACAGCCCACAAGGGCGAGCGCGGCAAAGAGGGCGATGCAAAGGGAAAGGATCGATAGGGTCTTTTTCTTCATGGTGGCGTCCTCCTTGTCTTTTGGTGACATCGCGGTGCCGCAGGGCGTCGGGGCATTGTTTCCGTTTGCGGCGGATGCCTTTGCGTATGGTGCGGCGATACCTCCGTTCGTGGTTTGCGGCCGTTGCACGGCCGTGCCCCAACGGGTTCCTTACTTATAGATATGCCCCAGTTTGTGCTGCCGGGGAGTCTCGAAAGGTGGGCCATATGTCCCATGTTTGCGTGCGCGGGCCGGCCATAAAGCGAGCCTGGAGCTGGGCAAGCGGGCGGCTTGGCTGATTCTCCCAATGTTGCGCAACAGCGATGCCGACTTAAGGTTTTAGACTTGGCTGTGACAAAAGCTAAACCACGAAAGGTCGAACGATGTTCTGTCAAAAATGCGGACAGCAAGTTCCCGATGGGTCGACGTTTTGCACGCATTGCGGTGCCTCGCTAGCGGGCGGTTCCGCGCCGACGCCCGCGGGCGCTGCTTCGACTTCTGCGCCCACGACCGGCCCGGGCCTGACCCAGTCGATGCCGCCGGTCGCGCCTGCGCCTCAAAAGCCAAAGAGCAAAGCTCCGATCGTTATTGCTGTAGCGTGTGCCGCCGTGGTGCTTATTGGCGGCGGCACGGCGTTTGCACTCACGATGCTTAACGGCTCGAAGAGCTCCGACACGCAGATTTCGGTGATCGATACCGGGTCTTCGGACGAGAAAGATTCTTCTGCCAAGAAGAAGAGCGACAAGTCCAAGTCCGAGGAATCTTCGTCGTCGGATGACGAGGCCGTCCCCGAGGACGAATCGGCATACTACGGCTCGGGCGATTCGGACGATTACCTGACCGACGTGCATACGTACGCGAACGACATGCATCCTTATAGCATGTCGATTCCCAATCGCTTTGAGATGGAAGATACTCCCAGCGGCAGTGGCACCAGGTATAAGGACCCAGAGACGGGTTTTGTGATCAGCCTGTTTGGCTTCGCTAACGTCAACGACGAAACCGTGGGTGAGGTGTTTGCCCACGAAAACGCCTCGGGCAAGACTGACCTTTATACTGCGACGGACGACGACTGGTATGTGATCTCGTGGCGCGAGGGCGATACGATCATTTACGAAAAGACGATTGTCGCAGATTCGACAATTGCCACGGCGCACCTGGAGTACTCGACCGCGAACCGCAATATGGGATCGAAGATTATCGACACGCTGCTGCCGACGTTCCAGGTGGACTAGGCGCCCGTACCTATAGCCGGCAATCGGAAACGCCGATAGCCAGAGCTCCTGACAGCCTTTGTCTTATGGGTTAGACTGGGCATCGATAAAACCGATGAATGGGACAACCGCTTCCTGGCGTCGTTGTCCCATTTTATTCCGGCGTGCGGCGCCCGTGGTTGCCGACGTGCCAGGCAGGGGTGTTTCGATGAGCCAAGAGATGATGGATAAAACCTGTCGCGGTTTTGCCGAGGCGCTGGCCGCGCGCGAACCCGTTCCGGGTGGCGGTAGCGCGAGCGCATTCGTGGGCGCGCTGGGCGCCTCGCTGTGCGGGATGGTTGCCCGCTATGGTGCGACGAATCCCGCCCTTGCCGATCGTGCGGACGACTTGACGCGCGCGTTTGCCCAGGCGGATGAATTGGCTCAGGAGCTTGTCGACTTGGTTGCCGAGGATGTTCGAGCCTATGGGCAGGTGTCCGCTGCGTACGGTATTCCGCGCGAGGACCCGGCTCGAGCGACCGCGATTCAGGATGCGCTGCATGTGGCCGCCATGCCGCCGTACCGCATCATGGATGCCTGCGGCCGTGCGCTGGCATTGCTCGAGGACATGGCCGATAAGGGTTCGCGCCAGCTGCTGTCCGATGTGGCGTGCGGTGCCGTCTTTTGCCGCGCCGCCATGCAGGGTGCGAGCTTGACGCTCTTTGCGAACACCACGTCCATGAAGGATCGCGCTCGTGCCGAGGAGCTCGAGGCCGCATGTGACGAGTTGCTCGATACGTGGCTACCGCGCGCCGATGCGCTGGCACGCCGCGCCGCCGACGCTGCAAGGAAGAGGGGATAGCCATGGCCGAACTGCTAAAGGGTGCTCCCGTCGCCCGAGCTTTGACTGAGGAGCTTGCCTCTCGCTGCGCTGCGCTGCGCGAGTGCGGCGTTGTTCCGACGTTGGCTATCGTTCGTGTGGGCGAGCGCGAGGACGACCTATCCTACGAGCGTGGCGCCCTTAAACGCTGCGAAAAGGTGGGCATCGAAGCTCGCCGCGTGTTGCTTCCTGCCGATGTTTCGCAGGACGAGCCGTTGGCGGCGATCGAGGACATCAATGCCGATTCGGCTGTTCATGGTTGCCTGCTGTTCCGTCCGCTGCCCGCCGGTCTTGACGAAGGCGCCGTTGCTGCGGCGCTTGATCCCGCCAAGGACGTTGACTCCATGACGCCGGCTTCGCTGCTTACCGCGCTTTCGGGTCGCGGCGAGGGTTTTGCCCCCTGTACGGCCGAAGCCGTTCTGGCGATTCTGGATCACTACGGTGTTGAACTGGACGGTGCCAAGGTTGCCGTTGTCGGTCGCTCGCTGGTGATTGGCCGTCCTGTTGCCGCCATGCTTACGGCACGCAATGCTACGGTGACGACATGCCACACGCACACGCGCGACCTTGCTGCCGAATGCCGTGCCGCCGATATTGTGGTTGCCGCGGTTGGACGCGCACGCACGATTGGCGCGGATGCGGTTCGCGAGGGCCAGACGGTCATCGACGTTGGCATTAACTGGGACGAGGCGGCCGGCAAGTTGGTCGGCGACGTCGATTTTGATGCCGCGGAGCCGATTGTTGGCGCAATCACGCCTGTGCCGGGTGGCGTGGGCGCCGTGACGACGGCGATTCTCGCCAAGCACGTGATTGAGGCGGCCGAACGCACGGCAAAATAGGCGTTCCGCGGCTATTTAGGGGGTTGGTTAGATACCCCGTGGTCAAAAAATGCCAAATATGAGTACTGTTGCCTTGTTGGTTACATATTTTTGAGATTGATTTAACTCCCTAATGATATTAAATATCGTTAGGGAGTCTCTTTTATTGGACCTTTGGGGAATTACTTTACTCAATTTTTGGACAAATGTGGATTTCTATCGTCCAGGACAGTGAGATTTGCTGCTACTAAATTGGTGACAGTACTCATATTTGGCATTTTTTGCACACAGGGGCTGCTGGAGTCGCGGTTTCGCCCTTTTTGCGCCGAAGCGATACACTGTTACCGTTTGATTTCTTCGCTCGAGGAGGATGCGCATGCCGTGCACAACGATTTTGGTTGGTAAGAACGCGAGCTATGACGGGTCGACGCTGGTTGCCCGCAACGAGGACTCGTCCAACGGGGTGTTTGAGCCCAAGCGTATGCGCGTGGTGCATCCCGACGAGCAGCCGCGCGTCTACACGAGCGTCCTGAGTCACCTGACCGTTGAACTGCCCGATAACCCCATGCGCTACACGAGCGTCCCCGATGTTGTTCCGGGCCACGGCATCTGGGCCGAGGCCGGTTTCAACGAGCTCAATGTGGGCATGTCCGCAACCGAGACGCTCACCACCAACGAGCGCGTCCGCGGCGCCGATCCGCTCGTGGACTATGTGCCCGCCAAGGGCAACGAGGGCGAGGACGGCTACGTCCCGGCGCAGCCCGGCGGCCTGGGCGAAGAGGACATGGTGACCCTGGTGCTGCCGTACGCCAAGTCTGCCCGCGACGGCGTGCGTATCCTGGGCGATCTGCTCGAGCGCTACGGCACCTACGAGAACAACGGCATCGCCTTTAGCGACGTGGACGAGATCTGGTGGCTCGAGACCATCGGCGGTCATCGCTGGATCGCCAAGCGCGTGCCCGATGACGCCTATGTGACCATGCCCAATCAGCTGGGCATCGACAGCTTTGACCTGGACGACGCCGAGGGCGCCCAGACCGACCACATGTGCTCCGCCGACCTGCGCGCCTGGATGGCCGAGTGGCATCTGGACCTGACGTTGGGCGTCGAGGGCGACGGCCCCGCTGCGGTCTTTAACCCGCGCGAGGCCTTTGGTTCGCACAGCGATAGCGACCATGTCTACAACACGCCGCGCGCCTGGTACATGCAGCGCTGCCTCAACCCCAGCGACGTGTGGGATGGTCCCGACGCCGACTACACGCCCGAGAGCGACGATATCCCCTGGAGCCGCGTGCCCGAGCGCAAAGTGACCATCGAGGACATCAAGTACGTGCTCTCGAGCCATTATCAGGGCACGGAGTACGACTGCTATGGCAGCAAGGGCACGCCTGCCACGCGCGGCGCCTATCGTCCCATCGGTATCAACCGCAACAGCCAGCTCGCCGTGCTGCAGCTGCGCCCCTATGCGAAGCCGGCATACCGCGCCGTGCAGTGGATGGCGTTTGGCTCCAACTCGTTTAACGCGCTGGTTCCGCTGTACGCCAACGTCGAAACCATGCCCGAGTACTGCGCCGACACGCAGGCTCGTGTGACGTCCGAGAACTTCTACTGGGCCAACCGCCTGATCGGTGCGCTCGCCGACGTCCGCTTCCATGAGTGCGGCCGCGCCGTGGAGGACTACCAGGAGAAGGTTGGCGGCATGGGCCACAAACAGATCCATGACGTCGACGCTGCCGTAGCCGCGCTGCCCGAGGCCGAGGTGCCCGCCGAGCTTGCGCGCGCCAACGAGGAGTTTGCCGAGCGCGTACGTGTGGAGACCGATGCCCTGCTGGGCAAGGTGCTCTACACCACGAGCTGCGCCATGAAGAACTCCTTCGCGATGAACGACAACGTCAGGTAGGGATTTCCCATCGGTCGAATGGCGCTAAAACGCTTTGTCGCTTTCGCTCAATCTTGGGTACAAGAACGCCAATGCAGTTGTTTGTGATTGGAGACAACCATGGTTATGAAACTCGATCAGCTTGTTAACGGCGCCATCAACGTTGGCTTTGGCGCTGCCGCCGTTGCCGTCGAGGGCGGCAAGAAGGTCCTCGACGACCTCAACACCAAGGGCGAGCAGGTCCGCAAGGATACCGCCACCCCCGATATCGCCCGCAGCGTGTCCGACATGTTCGAGCAGGCTGGCGGTACCATCTCCGACCTCACCGAGCGCCTAGGCATGCAGGGCGAGACCGCGGCCCAGCGTGTACTTGACGAGCTCATCCTTGCCCGCGTCCGCGTTATGACCGCCCCCGAGCGCACGGCCTTCCTGGCTCACGTGCGCGACATCGTCGATTCGGTCGAGGACAACGTGACCTCGGTGCCCGTCGAGTCCGTTGAGCCCGACGATGCAGAGGATGCCGAAGAGGCCGAGTAGCAGCGCAGATGGCAGATTCCACCACCGATTACAACAATCAAGATCCCTTGTGTGACGAGGCGGCGGTTATCGACGAGGTCGAAGCCGCCGTCTCGGGCGCTCGCAAGAAGCCGCGTGCCGTCGATATGGTGCCCGAAGAGCCCGACGCCATGGCGCCGTGTGATGAGTACCAGCTCACGCCGGCCGGCCGTCGCGAACGCATCGGGCAGATTATCCGGTTGGTCAAAAAGTACCGCGTGTGGGATAACCTCACACCGGTTCGCCTGCGCCGCCTGCTCGAGGAGCTCGGCCCCATGTTCGTCAAGATGGGGCAGATTCTGGCCAACCGGTCCGAGATTCTGCCGCAGCGCTTTTGCGACGAGCTGCGCCGTCTGCGCTCCGACGTGGAGCCGGTGCCGTACGAGGTGGTGCTTCGCTGCCTAGAGGAGGAATACGGCCTGCGTCTGGGGGAGATGTTCGACGCGATCGATCCCAACCCGCTTGGCAGTGCCTCGCTCGCGCAGGTGCATCGTGCTCGCCTGGTGACGGGCGAGGACGTGGCCGTCAAGGTGCAGCGCCCCGGTGCGCAGCAGGTCATGGCCCAGGACATCGACATCATTCGCTCGGTGGTGCGCATCGTTTCCAAGTTCGTCAACACCGATCAGTTCGTTGACTTGCACGGCGTGGTCGAGGAGCTGTGGACCTCGTTTCGCGAGGAGACCAACTTTTTGGCCGAGGCCAAAAACCTCAACGACTTTTACGAGTTCCATAAAAGCGTGCGCGGCGTGTCGTGCCCCAAGTCCTACTTGGATCTGTGCACCGAGCACGTCGTGGTCATGGATTATATCGAGGGCATCTCGATTGCCGACCCCGAGCGCCTCGTGGCCGAGGGCTACGATCTGGAGAAGATTGGCTCGACCATCGTCGAGGACTACTCGACGCAAGTGCTCGACGACGGCTTTTTCCATGCCGATCCGCATGCGGGAAACATCATCCTCAAGGACGGCATCGTCTACTTTATCGACCTGGGCATGGTTGGGCGCATGTCGAGCCACGACCGCGGTATCGTCAAGGACATGATTTTTGCCGTGGCCGAGGGTGACGTGCCCAAGCTTAAAGACTCGCTCATGCGCTTTGCCGTGACGCGTGGCGATTCGGCCGAGCTCGATCATTCGGCGTTTTTGTCCGACCTAGACTTTATCGTGGCCGACTTTGCGGGCCTCAACCTTAAAGATCTGGATATCGGCGAGTTTTTGACCTCGCTCGTGAACCTGGCGCGCAAGAACGACGTTGAGCTGCCGAGCGTGGTGACGATGTTCGCGCGCGGTATGGTGACGCTCGAGGGCTTGCTGACCGAGTATATGCCCAACGTCAACATGATCCAGATCATCCAGACGCACATCAAAAACGAGAAGAGCACCTATGCGCGCGTGCGCGAGATGGGTCGCGACTTTGCCGCAAGCAGCTATCGCGCGGCCAAGGGCTCGCTCGAGGCGGCTGAGTATCTGGGGCTGGCGTCGCGCATGCTCACGCGCGGGCAGCTTAAGTTGAATCTGCAGCTCATGAGTAGTGACAAGGCACTGCGCCAGATAGGCGGCATCGTCGACCGCATGTCGATGGCCATCGTTATCGCCGGCCTGTTTATCGGTTCGTCGGTGGTCTACTACGCGCGCATCGAGCCGGTTGTGTTCGGTATTCCGATCATCGGCCTTTTTGGCTACGTGAGCGCGCTGGTGCTGGCGCTGATGCTGGGTCGCGAGATCTGGCGCAACAGCCACGGCGGCAAGCGGTAGTGATCCCCCGGGGACGGAGGAAAACGGATCATTTCGCCTTGCGTCGCGCCGGCGTGGGCTGGTCCGAACAAAACTATGCCGGTTTACGGGGCTGGAGCGTCGAACCTCGACCATGTCGAAATCCGCGCTTTTAAAACCGCAGGTAGATGAGTCGTAGGTTTTCGAAAATAGCGGGTATGGTTGCGAAGTAGCGAATCAGCGCCGTAATCCGGCATAGTTTTGAACCGAACTGTTTGTAAAGGCCCGACAGCGTCCTTTTCTATCGCAAACCATAGCTTTTACCTTGGGCTTCGCCTGTGTGCGGGGCCTTTTTGCGTGCTACCATGTTGACGGTAATAATCGATGGCCTAGATGGTGGTGCGGAGACGCACGAATGCGCGGTTTTCCTGCGCGTTTGGGAGAATCGGGGTGCAAATCCCCGGCTGTTCCAGTAACCGTAATTCCTCTTGGCCCGGGATGTTCGCATCGCAGATCGGACGATGCGCCCGGGTCGTTAAGGTTAAGTCGGATCGCCTCCCATCTTGCACGCGGCCACGGCGCACACTGCCGGCACGCGTTGGGCTCTGGAAGGAAGGGGGACCCCGATGGGGGTACTCAAGCGCAATGTGCGCGATGACGTGGGGCAGCCGTTGGGCAATGCTCCAAGTTCAGACAATAGGAGACAAATGGATATGTTTGAGGACGAGCGCCAGCGCGCTTCGTGGCGTCGTCATGGGGCGATCGCACGCGGCGTAGCCAAGCGCGGCCTGGTGGCGTTCCTGGCCTTCGCGATGGCTTTTGGTACCACGCCTGCCCAGATGTGGGCCGACGGCGCCGAGGGCATTGCCGGGGCTGTTGCTGCTGCGACGGCTGGCGAGGACGCGTCGGCTGATAACGCCGCGGCTGGCAATGCCGATGCCGCCGCGAATGGTGATGGCGCCGAGGACGGTACAAGTGCCGGCGAGTCTGCCGCGAATGCCGCCGCCAACGATAGCGCGCCGGCAGATGACGCCGCTAGTGCTCAGAATGCCGCTGTGGCATCCGTCGCTTCGGAGCAGGGCGAGACAAAGGCTGCTGCCGCCTCCGCCACGACGCTTTCCGACGAGGCCAAGGTCTACATCCAGGATTCCAAGGATAAGGACAACTCGTATTCTACGAAGTACGGTGCGCTCAGCGCGGGCGATACGCTCTGGGCCAATGTGTACGATGAGGTCGAGGACGACTGGTATGGCACGTCGACTGAGTCTGTCGCCAACCCCGGCACCTGGACCTACACCTGGCTCGCCGGCACGACCAGGGCGAGCAGCGACGCCGCCGATTACACCGAGGTCGTAGGCCACGAGCAGTCGCTCACCGTCACTGACGCGATGGAGGGCAAATACTTCATCTGCAAGGTGACGGCAGATGGCAAGGACTACTACGGCCCCTCCGTTTCGTACGGCTCGGGCATTAATTCCAACAGCATCCCCGGTCCCGTGCTGGGCGCCGGGCAGATGGAGCTTAACAGCGTCAAGCTGAATAGCGACGCGCCTAGCATAGGCGACACCCTGACGGCGACTCCGTACATAAGCTATTATCAGCAAGCCCCTGCCGACGCCAAGGTTACCTACACGTGGTCAGCATCCACCTCGCAGTACTCGGGCTTTACCAAGATCGAGGGCGAGACGGGCGCTTCCCTCACGGTAACCGATGACCTCGAGGGCAAGTACGTCAGAGTCGAGGCCACCGCTGGCGTCAACACGGTGAACAAGACCACTTCCAGCAAGGTCAAGCAGGCCGGCGAAGTCGAGATTTCGGCCGTGTCCATCGTTAACACCAAGGACAACACGAGTGTCTTCGCAGTAGGGGATACCGCTAAAGCTCGCGCTAAGGAGAAGGGCGGCGCGTACGGCGCGTTCGTCGACGCGGACAAGCTCAACTTCCAGTGGCAGAGCTCCGACACCAAGAGCGGCACGTATACCGATATCGCGGGCGCCACGGGGGAGACCCTCGAGCTTACCGACGCTTTGGGCGGCAAGTACCTCAAGTGCAAGGTGTCCTCGAAGATCGGCTCTTCGAGCTTGACCAACTCGACGGGCGCTCTCGTTGCTGCTGCCGGTTCAATTAATGTCACGAGCGTGACTATGAGCCCGACTTCGGGCAAAATCGAGGTTGGTTCCACGATTACGGCGACTGCCAAGGCGGGTTCCACTGACGTTACCACCGATTCGCATGTCACGTGGCAGTGGTATAAGGGCACCTCGGGCTACGCGAGCTCGTGCAACGCGCCTATCGAGGGTGAGACCGGTAACACCCTGACAGTGACCGCCGCCCTTAAGGGCTACTACGTCGTGGCCAAGGCCAACGGCGGTTACGGTGAGCAGGGGCCTAACTATTATGCGGCGGGTCCTGTCTCCGTCGCTGGCCAAGTTGAGCTTTACGATGTGCAGTTCGAGGGCTCTCCTGCCACCAACGGCGTACATGTGGGTGATACGCTCAAGACTAAGGTCCGCAAAAAGGATGGTTCGAGCTACAGCTATATCGGCCGCACCGATAATGTGACCTACCAATGGCAGTATGCAAACAGTAGCTCGAGCTACGACCCTGCTTACACCGATATCCCCGGTGCCACCGAGGCAACCTACACCGTGGACGCCGCCTATGCCGGCAAGTACCTGCGCGTGAAGGTGACGAGCGAAAATACCGTTTCCAGCACGCAGAAAAAGAGCTCGTACGGCACGCAGTCCGTTGCCCCGCTTGGTCCGGTGACGCTCAAGGGCCAGTACAAGCTGGCGGGCATTGAGCTTGCCGATAAGAACGTTACGCTGAGCGTGGGTTCAAAGATCACGCCGAGCGTGCAGGTTCCGGGCAGCTGGTCGGGCTCGACCAAGGACGTGCCCGACGATGCCGAACTCACCATGGCGTGGTATGCCAAGGGCGAGGGCGATGCCGACTGGACCGAGCTTACCGACGGCATTGACCTCGAGACTGGCGCACTGACGCTCAACGATTCCCTCATCGGCAAGCGCATTAAGCTTACGGCAAGCGCACTCGACAACACCGTTGAGTGGGTTTCTTCCGATAGCGTTACGGCGGCGGGGGAGTACAGCCTGCTGCGCGTGATTGCCAAGCCGCAGATTAACAGCGATTCGACCCATCTCGTCTCGGGCGATAGCGTCAAGGCGACGGTGCAAGCCAAGCGCGCTGACGGTTCGACCACCAACGGTATCGACGTTACCGACAAGACGATGGTTGCCTGGTACGCGGCCGACGACGCGAAGGCAAACGCCGCCGACTGGACGCTGCTGTCTGACATGTCGGGTGCCTCGGCAACGGTCTCGGCTTCTGCGGCGGGCAAGTACCTGAAGGCTGTCGCTACGAGCGGCAACTCGACGGTCGAGCTCGTCTCTGCCAATCCCGTGATCGCTGCCGGCTCGCTCGAGGCTGCAGTCCAAAAGCTCAACGATGCCAATAGGCAGATCGCTGTTGATTACAGCGCCAAGGGCGGCAACGTCAACGATGTTCTGAAGGCACAGCTTGCCGATCTGGGATTTACCGACGTTGACGTTAAAGTCTCCGAGGGCGGCGTTGCCTTTAAGGCCGAGGACGCCAAGGCCACGGTTGGCATCTCCGACGCCCAAGATAAGACCAACGGCGATGTAACGTTCTTCTACATGAATCCCGACGAGTACACGGGATACAACCTCGACCAGCTTCGCAATGCCGACGTGGTGTTTGAGCTCTCGCGCGCGGGCGAGGAGACTGAGTACTACCAGCCCAACAAGGCGGTCAAGGTCGCCTGGGACGAAGATAAGCTTCAGGATCTGCTCGACGAGGCCGCTGAGCAGCTCGTCATAGGCTATGCCACGGGTGACACCGCCGAGAGCGTTACCCAGAACCTGACGCTGCCGTACAAGGCGGGTGCCAACAAGAAGTTCTCCGTTGAGTGGAAGAGCTCTGATACGGATGCCCTGTTTGTCTCTGGCTACGGTTGGAGCGATTATACGGGCAAGGTCGCGCGCGCTTCGAGCGATCGCGAGGTTGCGCTGACCGCCAAGGTTGCCGTTCCGTCGAACGTCTCCGACGGTGTCAAGGTGACCGGCGAGGCTACGCATACCGTGACCGTCAAGGGCGATCCCGAGAAGGTCGCCGCCGACAAGAAGGCACTGCAGGAGAAGGTCGATGCGGCCTTTACCTACGATAATATCAAGTACTCCGGCACCGAAACGGTTGCCAACAAGGATGGCCTGACCGCCGACCTGCAGATGCCGCGCACGAGCACGCTCAAAATCGACGGCAAGTATTACGAGGTCAAGTACTCCGCCAGCACCGATGACATCACGTTCAACGGTTACAAGGGCACGGTCTACCAGCCGCTGCCTGGCGCCGAGGCGGCGAAGACCAAGGTCACCCTTACGGTGACCGATAAGTCCAATGCCGAGGTCACGGCAAGCAAGACCCTCGACTTTGCCATTGCTCCGCAGGACCAGGGCGAGCTCGATGCCGAGCTGTTCTACCTCGGCCTTGCGAAGTCTTCGTTCTACCTGGGTATTCTTGACGGGCAAAATATCTCCGATGTGACGGGAAACCTACATGCGCCGCTGAAGGTGTATGGTCAAGGGTCCGGTCTGGGATCTGCTGTTAATTGGTGCTACACCACCGAGGAAGCCGCTGGCCATTATGGTTTCGTGTTCAGCGAGCTCCCCGGCGGCACGGAGAGTACCTATCGTCTGCTTAAGTCGAGCAAGCCGAGTGTTATCTCGCACGAGAACCTTCTGCTTAAGCAGCCCAAGTACAACACGAAGGTTACGATCAGCGGTCGCTTGAAGAGCGAGCGATTCGCTCGTTATGCCGAGCGCTATCCCGACGATTCTGACTACGCGGTGCTTGCCGGCCTGGATGTATCCGCGACGGTCACCGTCAAGGGAACGACGGGTCTCGATAACCCCAACGAGGGCAAGGCCATTACGGTAACGGCCAAGGTCACGGGTGTGTCGGCAAGCGATGCCGACGGTAACTACACCGAGCAGTCGGTCGTGCCGCTGACTGAGGTCACGCTTCCTGCCGATGAAGACACGACGGCCGAGTCGGTGCTCGAGCAGCTAATGACGACTGCCGGCTGCACTGACCTCAAGGCAAATGGTTTGGGCCTTACGAGCGCGACGATGCCTGATGGTCGCGTGCTTAGCATGACGGACACCGCGCCGTACAGCTATTGGTCGTTCTATGTGAACAATGGCTACGCAAATACTGGCGCTCCGAGCTACTACCTCAAGAATGGCGATTGCGTCGAGTTCCGTTATGTTAAGGGCGACGGCGCGCAGAAGCCCTCGAAGGCTCCTGCTACCAATCCTGGGGCCGAGCATCCCGATGTCGATACGGCATGGAACGGCTTTGCGAACGGTGGCTCGGGATCCGCAACGGATGCCCTTACGCCTACGACAAAGACCGATACGCCCTCATGGGCGCTTAATCTTCTGACCGAAGAGCAGCGGAAAGCGGGCGCAAACGTCTCTGCATCTGATCCCATTGTCGCGAATGGAAAGGTGTACCTTGTCACGGGCGCTTCGGTATGGAACGGAAAGACATGGAATGCTGTCCTCAACGAGATTGACTCCAAGACGGGTTCCGTCGTGCGATCGCTTGAGCTTGGCTCTTCCATGGATACCACGTGCCGTCCTGTTGTCGCGCAAGGCATTATCTTAATTCCGCTTTCTGGCGGTTACCTGCAGGCCGTTTCGGCGAAAACGTTCGAGACGCTGTGGTATTCCGACGCTTTTACCAAACAGAATCTGTCTTCGCTGACCGTTGATGGCGATTACGTCTATATCAACACCCTAGATTATTGGTCCGGCAACGACGTGCAAAACGGCACCGTTAAGCGCATTAATATTCATACGGGTGCAGTTGCCGGCAGTGCCACTGTTGACGACGGCGGCTACTACTGGTCCGGTGGACTGATGGTCAATGGCTACTACGTTGTCGGCGGCGACTTCGGCCAGGTGCGCGTGTATTCCGCCGATCTGTCGAAGCTTGTTGGTTCGATTAAGCTCTCTGGCGGAAATATTCGCTCGGCGCTTACCGTTCATGACGGCTATGTATATGCCGTCACGCGCGACGATGGCACCCTGCATAAGCTCACCATTGGTTCCGATGGCTCCATTGCCGAGGTTGCGAAGGTGCAGTTTGCCGCCTATTCGACTTCGACGCCTGTTTTCAGCGGAAATTACGCCTTTATTGGCGGCGCAACCGCGAACAATTGGAACGCTAAGGGCCTGCTTTCAATCGTTGATCTTTCCGATATGAGTGTGAAGCAGATTTCGAAGGCCGATGGCGAAGAGCTTGGCTTTGAGTCCAAGAGCACACCGCTCGTCTCGACGCATGATGGCGAGACGTACGTATACTTCACCTTGAACGGTGCCAAGGGCAATTGGCCTAATTACACTAGCGGCGGTGGCGTGTACATGTACAAGCTGGGCGATGCCGAGGCAACCGAAGTTTTCGGTCCTGGTTCTGGATATGCCAACTACTGCATGGCTTCGGTTGTCTGCGATCAGTTCGGCAATCTGTACTACGCGAACGACTCGGGCCACCTGTTCTGCGTGAAGTCTCAGGCACATCGCGTCAAGTTTGATGCCAAGGGCGGCTCGTCGGTTGATAGCCAGACCCCCGCTTCGGGCTCGACTGTCACCAAGCCGGCCGATCCGACGCGTGAGGGCTATACCTTCGCTGGCTGGTATACCGATGCGGCTTGCACGAAGGCGTACGACTTTAGTGCTGCGGTGACGGCAGATATGACGCTGTATGCCAAGTGGACCGAGAATGCCGTCAACCCTGGTGGTAACGGTGGTTCTGGCTCCAACGGCGGCAATAGCGGATCTAATGGCGGTTCGGGTAATGCCGGTGCTGGCGCTGGCTCCGGCAACGGTACGAACGGCCAGCAGGCTGGCGGCGCTGTTGCTCCGGGCCAGAAGCCGGTGTCTACTACGACTAAGACCGAGACCAAGGACGACAAGGATTCCAAGAAGGATTCCGATAAGTCCGACAAGAAGTCCGACAAGAAGTCTGACAAGAAGGACGGCAAGTCCGGCTCCAAGTCCGGCACGGGTTCGGCCGCTACGACTACCGCTAAGAAGTCCGCAAAGGCTTCCCAGCAGCAGTCTGGCTTCAACCCGCTCGCCATCGTCGGTGTTGCGGCTGGCGTGATCGGTCTTGCCGTCATCGCCGTCTTCGTGCTGACCAAGCGCGGCAAGGGTGACAGTGATGTCCGATAAGTCCAAAGACGCTGATGCCAAGCAGTCGGACGCTTCGTTCATCCAGCTCGATAACGCCACGCAAAAGGGCGCCGCTTCGGCGGCGTCCGCCCCTCGGCGAAAGGCGCTCGTTGGCGTCCTGACGGCCGCTTGCATCGTGCTGATTGTCGTCTCGCTTGGCTTTGTTCACCCCTCCGCCAGCGGCGCATGGTCCATCGACTGGATCGTCCAGACCGTGACGGGGGAGAGCGTCGTTGCCAAGGGTGCGTCGGTTTCCGGCTCGACTGCCGCTTCGGGAAAGACGGGAGCCAAGGACTCCAAATCCTCGAATGATGCGAAGGATGAGTTTAAGGATTCGGACGAATCTGACTCCAAGGACGATTCCGAGTCTTCGGACAAGAAGTCGGACAAGGACTCGAAGGAGAAGAAGTCCGAAGGCAAAGGTGGCAAGAAGTCGGGGGACAAATCGGGTTCGCAGAATTCTGAGTCCACTGGCGGATCGAGCGCTTCTGACGACTCGTCTTCGGGCGGGGGATCGACGACCGGCGGTGGGTCCACTTCTAACGGCGGTGGAGCCTCTGCAGGCAGCCAGGGCGGCTCACAGGAGTCCGACCGCGTTACCGTGACGGTCTCGGTCACATCGAGTGCCGTGGGCAATCCTGTGTCCTCTGGAGGCACGTTCACCTTTAACGAGGGCGCCACTCCCTACGACGCACTGTGCGCGCTGGGCCTTTCTATTAATGCGCACGGCTCCTCGTACGGCACCTATGTTGCCGCCATCGGCGGCTTGGCCGAGAAGGAGCACGGCGGCACGAGTGGCTGGATGTACTCTGTCAACGGTACAACGCCCATGACGGCCTGCAGCAACTACGTTCTCTCCAATGGTGACAACGTGGTCTGGTATTACGTAACGGGCTAGAGGCCTCGATATAACACGCCAAGCGGGTGGTTCGGACAAACATCCGGGCCGCCCGTCTTTATGCGAATGGGACGGAGTTTCCCGATCGAGGCTCAACCGGAAAGGGCATCCCATTCTGAGAGCGGATTCTGGGACGCGGTTTCCGGTTGGAGGCCCATCGGGAAACTGCATCCCGCTCTGGCGGCTGATTCTGGGACGCAGTTTCCGCTTGAGACCTCATTGGGAAAGCGCGTCCCATTTTGGCTCCGTAGCCCGTCTCGCACGCGTCCTCGGCAAACAAAAAGCCGGTTGGAACGTGAATTCCAGCCGGCTGCAAATGCAAGGTTATGTTTGGCTGTCTACTGCTGCGCGCCCTCGAGGAAAAAGCGGCGGCTGAAGTAGTTGTACCAGGTGACCAGGAACGTAGCGATGGCCTTCATGGCCTGGTAGCCGATGCTCAAAAACGTGACGCCCACAAACATGTACAGGTCGTTGAGGCCCAGGCCAATCACCGACAGGATGGTGAAGATCGTGAACTCGCGCTT
>CAKUEZ010000029.1 GCA_934646965.1 uncultured Collinsella sp.
CGCCGGCCTCGCGGGCGCAGGTGACGGCCGCGGCAAAGACATCGGCCACGGTGGCGGCACCGTCGAGCTTGTGGGCGTTGGCGCCAAAGGTATTGGCGGTGATCACATCGCAGCCGGCCTCGACGTATTGGCGTTGGATGTCGGTGATGACCTGGGGCTCCTCAAAGTTGAGCAGTTCGGGCAAGGCGCCCGCCTTCATGCCGGCAGCCTGCAACATGGTGCCCATGCCGCCGTCAAACAGCAGGTGCCCGGTGCCTTCGATGGCGGCGCGCAGGCGATCGTCCTTGATGCGCAGGTCGTCGATCGTGCGCGTCTTGTACGTGGCGCCGTTGAGGCGCGCGGCGTTGACGGGTGCGGCCAGTGCAGTACCGTCAGAATCGTGAGTGATAAGCGGGGTAAACATCGAGGGCTCCTAATGGCTGGAATAGCAGGTGGTGTGGGCGGCGCGGAAACGGCAGCGCTCGCGCATACGGCAGATATTGCAGGTGGGGCGGGTCTGGGCGTCGTGGACTTCGCCGTCGAACAGGCCGATCACCGCGGTCACGCTCTTGGTGGGCATAAGCAGGCTGGTGGGCGTGACAGTGAGTCCGATGAGCCGTGTGGCGTTGAGCGCGTCGACGATCGTGCGCTGGGCCGAGAGCGGGCAGTCGCCATAGCCGGGACTGAAGCGCCAGTTGCCGGCGAGCCCGTGTGCAGCGGCCGCGGCCTTGACCTGCTGGTCCATCTGCTCCACGGCGGCTTCCACGTAAGCGGAGCATGCGGCGTCGAGCACGGCGCCCTCCAGGGGCTGCTGGGCTCCCGTGGTGCGCAGGCGGCGCTCGGCATCCATGCCGAGGGTGCAGGCCATCAGCGCGGCCATGCGGGCGTCCTTAAGATGGCGGTAGATATCGCGACCCCGCAGCTCAACATTGGTGCCAGCCAGGCGAATGCAAGGTTCGCCCTGCTCATCGACGCCCGTGGCATCGACGGCAAACACGCGACGCACGCCACGGGGCTCAATGTCTAGTTCCAGGCGCTCGACGACAAGCTCAATACGTCGTGACAGCTCAGGCTCAATCTGCTGACCGCCGTAGCCCAGATACCGCAGCATCTCGGCACGGTCGACACGAGGGTGGTGCGCAGCATCGACACGGTAAAGCGCCGGCGACGCAAGGTCGGCCGGCACTTCGACAGCGGTTGTATCGATGTGCGGTTTTTCCATTACCCCAGGCGCTCCATAATGGTCGCGGCGATTGCAGGACGGTTCATAGTGTACAGGTGCAGGCCGTCGGCGCCGTGCTCCTTGAGGTCGCACAGCTGGCGGGCGGCATAATCTACACCGGCAGCCTGTAGGCTCTCGGGGTCGTTCTCGTACTTGGCGAGAATCTTGATGACGGGGGAGGGCAGCGACGCGCCGCACATAAAGACCATGCGGCTGATCTGGGACTTGCCCATAAACGGCATGATGCCCGCGGTGATGGGTACCGTGATGCCCGCCTTATCGGCAAGCTCGCGGAAGCGGTAGAAGCACTCATTATCAAAGAAGAGCTGCGTCACAAAGAAGCTTGCGCCGGCGTCCTGCTTCTGCTTGAGGTATTCGACCGAGAGGTTGAGGTCCTCGCAGGCGATGTGGCCCTCGGGGTAGGCTGCGGCGCCCACGCAAAAGCCGGCGTCGACGAGCTCGGGGATGAGGTCGCGAGCATAGGCGTAATCGGAGGCGGGCTTGTCGTCCTCGGTCGCGCCGGCGGGCAAATCGCCGCGCAGGGCCAGCACGTTTTCCACGCCTGCGGTGCGGTACTCGTCGATTTTGGCGGCGATATCGGCATGCGTGCGGCCCACGCAGGTAAGGTGCGCCACCGAGGGCGTATCGAATTCGCTCGAAATCATATGCGCGATGGGGGCGGTGGTGGCACCGTTGCCCGAGCCGCCGGCGGAACAGGTGACCGAGACAAAGCTCGGCGAAAGCTTGCACAGGTTGCCTGCCACCTCGCGAGCCGTGTCGAGGGTGAGCTCACCCTTGGGCGGGAACATCTCAAACGAAACGGGCGTGGTGTTCTGGGATGCTGCCTGCTTAAAAACCTCGTCGACGCGCATATCGTGCTCCTTTAGATATTTAGTGCGATGTGTTGTAAGGATTCTACAGCACCACTGTGCTGCGGTGGAGTTTTACTCGCTATTTGGGGATACCAATCAAAGATGCCTTGCTATCGACATTGCCTATAACGGGGGTAGTTCATTTGGGACGGGGCTATAAAGACTGGTATTTTGCATTAGATACCAGTCTTTATAGCCCCGTCCTAAATTGACTGCCCTTAAATCATGCGGGGAGGTCTGCAATTTATGCAGTTCGTTGGCTGTTGAGGGTGGTAATAATCCTGCGATGCGGTAACCTCATTGATTGGTTTCGTGACCGCAACATAACGGTAATGTTGCGGAAACACGGCGAGTCTAATCTAAGGCTCGTTCGTTAGTAATCAACACCGCATCTCACGCGGTGCCGATACGAAGGGAGTTCCGTATGGCCGAACTTACTGACCGCTTCGGGACCATGGTGTTCTCTGAGGAAGTCATGAAAGACTACCTCCCCAAGGACATTTGGAAGCGCCTCGCTGCAACCCTCGAGGACGGTGAGCCGCTCGACCTGGACGTGGCTAACGCCGTCGCCCACGCCATGAAGGTCTGGGCCATCTCCAAGGGCGCTACGCATTACGCCCACTGGTTCCAGCCGCTTTCGGGCATCACTTCCGAGAAGCACGACAGCTTCCTCGAGCCCAACCACAACGGCACCGCCATTACCAAGTTTACGGGCAAGAACCTCATCCAGGGCGAGCCGGACGCCTCCAGCTTCCCCAACGGCGGTCTGCGTGCCACCTTCGAGGCCCGCGGTTACACCGCTTGGGACCCCACCAGCCCCGCCTTCATTAAGGACGAGGTCCTGTGCATCCCCACCGCCTTCTGCTCCTACACGGGCGAGGCTCTGGACAAGAAGACCCCGCTGCTGCGCTCCATGACTGCGCTCGATCGCGAGGCCAAGCGCGTTCTGGCCCTCTTCGGTAAGACCCCCAAGAAGGTCGTGCCTTCCGTCGGCGACGAGCAGGAGTACTTCCTGATCAAGAAGGACGCCTACCGTAAGCGCAAGGACCTGGTCATCACCGGCCGTACCCTCTTTGGCGCCAACCCCTGCAAGGGCCAGGAGCTCGAGGAGCACTACTTTGGCGCTATCCGCCCCACCGTCTCGGCCTACATGAAGGACCTGGACGAGGAGCTTTGGGCGCTCGGCATTCCCGCCAAGACCAAGCACAACGAGGTCGCTCCCTGCCAGCACGAGCTCGCGCCGGTCTATGAGGAGGTCAACGAGGCCATCGACCAGAACCTGGTCATGATGGAGAAGATGAAGCTCATCGCCTCCCGTCACGACCTGGTCTGCCTGCTGCACGAGAAGCCCTTCGACGGCATCAACGGCTCGGGCAAGCACAACAACTGGTCCATCGGCACCGAGTCCGAGAACCTGCTCGATCCGGGTGACACCCCGCTCGACAACCTGCAGTTCATCGTCTTCCTCACCGCGGTGATCGAGTCCGTCGATAACTATCAGGAGCTCCTGCGTGCCTCCGTTGCCTCTGCCGGCAACGACCACCGTCTGGGTGCCAACGAGGCTCCTCCGGCGATCGTCTCCATCTTCCTGGGCGACCAGCTCACCGAGGTTGTCGAGAAGATCATCGACGGCAAGGCCTCCGTCCACGCTACCCACGGCGTGCTCGACCTGGGCGCCGACGCTCTGCCCAAGCTCATGCAGGACAACACCGACCGCAACCGCACCTCTCCGTTCGCCTTCACCGGCAACAAGTTCGAGTTCCGCGCCTGCGGCTCCGAGCAGAACGTCTCCGACCCCAACATGGTCCTCGACGCTGCCGTTGCCAAATCGCTCAAGGCTTTCGCCGACGCGCTCGAGGGTACGCCCGAGGACAAGTTCCAGGACGCCGCGCTCGAGTACTGCAAGAAGGTCCTGACCGATCACCAGCGCATTCTCTTCTCCGGCGACGGTTACTCCGACGAGTGGCCCATCGAGGCCGAGAAGCGCGGCCTTGCCAACAACAAGACCACGGCCGACGCCCTGCCCGCCTTTGTCTCCGAGAAGGCTCTTGCCCTGTTCGATGAGATGGGCGTTCTCACCAAGGCCGAGGCTCAGTGCCGCTACGACTGCAAGCTCGAGAAGTACAACAAGCTCATGAACATCGAGGCTACTACGATGGTTCGCGAGGCACGTCGTACCTATCGACCGGTCATCACCGCCTATGCCACCAAGGTCGCTAAGGGCCTCGAGGCCATTCGCGCCGCCGGTGCCGAGGCTGCCATGCAGTGCGAGCAGAACACGCTCAACAAGCTCTGCAACGGCATCACCGCCATCAACGACTCCATCAAGGCCCTCGATGCCGTGCATCAGAAGGCCGAGGCCCTCGATGGCCAGGAGCAGGCCAACGTGTACGCTCACGAGGTCGCTCCCGCTATGGCTACGCTGCGCGCCGCCGTGGACGCCATGGAGGAGATCGTGGCTGCCGACTACTGGCCGGTCCCGACCTACGACGACATTCTGTTCTACGTGTAGGGCATAGCCAACATATCGTTACGGTATTAAGCCGGGGTCCGCATCGCGCGGGCCCCGGCTTTTGTTTGCGACGGACGCTTTGGAGCCCGTTTTGCCACTGATTTACCTAGATCATAAAGGGCAGTGGGCAAAAAATGCCAAATATGAGTACTGTCACAAGATATGTAGCATTAATTTTTGGCAAAATGCACAGTGTTACGCAACATATGTCCAAGTACTTGGCTGACAAACACCTGCAATTCTGCCGCCGTAGGGCGTTTTGACGTCAAAATCACCCTCTGAAGGAATGAAATCGCTGTTACCAAAATGGTAACAGTACTCATATTTGCCATTTTTTGCCCACGGGTCTTGGAATGATGCCGGGATCCGCACCCTGCCGGGTTCGAATCCCGGCGTATGGGTAGCAAAAAGCCCGCTACCGAATTGGTAACGGGCCTTTCATTTCAAATGGTGCCCCCAACGGGATGTCCGCGTGCGGCTGGCGCCGCCCGCTTCCGCTGCGTCGCTTCGCTCCTTGCGTGCTGCGCTGGAAAACGCTTCGCGTTTCCTCAGCTCCGCACCCTGTCGGGTTCGAACCCCGGCATATGGATAGCAAAAAGCCCGCTACCGAATTGGCAACGGGCTTTTCAATTCAAATGGTGCCCCCAACGGGATTCGAACCCGTGATATCCACCTTGAAAGGGTGGCGTCCTTGGCCGCTAGACGATGGGGACAGCGGGAAAGAGTATAGCAGACTTTTTTGCCGGCGCGTATATCGTTGGCAAACTGGAAAACCACCACAAAGGAGCTGACCTTCTGCCCCGGCCTTCAAAGATCTCAATCTGTAACATCTGGGCGGATATACCGGCTCTATCTGTTACAGATCGAGACAAAAGGCAGGCGTCGGGATAAACATCTCAATCTGTAACAGGAAGACGACTTTTAACGGTCTAGATGTTACAGATCGAGACAAACCACTGGGGCAGGTCAAAACCGCCACAAAGGTGCCTGTCCCCTTTGTGGCGGTTTTAGGGGAGGAGCTTCATGGCGGCGTCGTGGGCGGTGTGCTCGTAGGTGTCGTCGAGGGGCTTGAGCGGCAGCAGGGCTGTGGCTTGCGCATCGCCGCGGCGCTCGAGGGCGTGGGTAATGAGCCAGTCGGCGAGCTCGGGGTTCTTGGGTAGCGCCGGTCCGTGCAGGTACGTGCCGATGACGCCCTTGTAGATCAGTCCCTCAAAGCCATCGTCGCCGTTGTTGCCGGTGCCCGCGACGACGGACGTTCCGAGCGGCGTGGCCTCTGTATCGAGCAGGGTGCGGCCGCCATGGTTCTCGAATCCCACAAAGGGCTCGGGTGCCAGGTCGGTCTTGACGGCGACGTTGCCGATCAGGCGGTCGGAGCCGCGCACGGTCTCGGCGGCAATGACGCCCAGACCCTCAATGCGATCGTCGCCCATGTAGTACGAACGGCCGAGCAGCTGATAGCTGCCACAGATGGCAAGCAGTGTGCCGCCATCCTCAACATAGGCCGCAACCTTGTCTTTTTGAGCGAGCAACTCGTGCGCCACAGCCAGCTGGTCGCGATCGGAGCCGCCGCCCATCATGACGATATCGGCATCGTGCAGATCGAGCGTCTCGCCCATGCGGACCTCGTCCACGCGCACGGGAATGCCGCGCCAGGCGCAGCGGCGCTCGAGCGCGATAACGTTGCCGCCGTCGCCATAGAGGTTGAGGGCATCGGGATACAGGTAGACGATACGCAACGGGCGCGAAAGCTCGGCCGGCGCGACGCCGACGGGAACGGCACCGCCATCGGCGCACGTTGCAGCGTGGGCGGCAACCGTAGCCGCATCGGTGCCTTTGAGTCCGTCGAGCTCTTTGACCAGCGGCGGGAAGGCCGTGTAGTTAGCGACGGCGTAGAAAGTGTCGCCGGCGGCCTCATCCGCCACGGCGCCAATTGCCTGCGCGACGTCCGAGATAATGGCGGCGTCGATGCCGGCGTACTTGAGGCGCACCTGCATGTCGTGCGCACGCGTGCCGCCGGCAAAGGCGACAAGACCCGGCGTGTCGGCGATGCGCTCGAAGTCGACGTCGTAGATCCACGAGACATCGTGGCCGTCGGCGTCATTGTCGTTCAGGAAGAAGGCGCAGAGCCTGCCACCTGCCGTTTTAATGGACTGAATCTGACGATCGAAGCCCACGGGATTCTTGGCCAGGTTGGCCTCGACGGTGCGGCCGGCAATGTTCCAGCGGCCCATGCGTCCGCCGGCGGGGACGTAGGCATCGAGCGTGGGCTGCAAATGCGCCGCGTCCACGCCCATCTCGCGCGCCGCAAAGAAGGCGGCGGCAACGTTGTAGACCATATACAGGCCGTTGTAGCGTGTGGCGATGTGTACGGCAGCCGCGTCGGACGCAGATCCAAAGACCAGGTCAAAGCCGTAGCCGTCGCAGCCGAGCTCTACGCTCGTCACGCGACGGACAAGCGCAGGGCGGGCCCAGCCGCACGAGGGGCAATGGTATGCGCCAAGCTGTCCGTACTGCACATAGTCGTACTCCAACGGTGCGTTGCACTGTGAGCAAAAACGCGAGTCACTAATACGATCGGACTCGGTGCCCGTGGCGCCGTCGATGCCAAAGGCGATGCTTGCATTGGGAACGCGCGCGGCGATCGCGGCACAAAGCGGGTCGTCTGCGTTGTAAATGAGCGTCGTTGCCGGAGAGAGCTCCAACGCATGGGCGATGACGTCTTGGGTATGGTCGATTTCGCCGTAGCGGTCTAGCTGGTCGCGGAACAGGTTGAGCAGCACAAAGTACGTCGGCTTGAGCTTGGGCAGAACGCGTACGGTGTAGAGCTCGTCGCACTCAAAAACGCCCACGCGCTTGCCGTTGGCGGTTCGCTTAAGGTCGCCGCGGGCCTCGAGCAGAGCACCCACCACACCAGGCTCCATATTGTTGCCGGCACGATTGCACACCACGGTAGCACCGCTGGCAGCAACTGCGTCGGCGATGAGGTTGGATGTGGTGGTCTTGCCATTAGTACCGGTGATCACCACACTGCGGTCGACCAGGCTCGCGAGGTCGCTTAGCAGCTCGGGGTCGATCTTCATGGCGATGCGGCCGGGAAGCACGCCGCCCTGGCGTTTGAGGACAGAGCGCAGTCCCCAGCGGGCGATATCGCTCGAGGTGCAGGCGAGAGATGAGCGGAGGTTCATGAAGCCGTTCCTAACATAGATGACATGGTCGGGGCGATCGCGTCGCTAAAAGCCGTAGCGGCGCGCAAATTCCTGGGCAAGCTGCGATACATCTTCGCAGGCGTTGGCCCAGGGGGCAAAGTCGGGTGTGTCCGAGATAATGCCGTCGGCTTCCCAAACTGCCTGGTGCGAAAGATCCCAGGGATCGTGCGGTTCGGGCCGGCAGGGGAGATACGGCGTCTGATACATGGGGTTCAGCAAAAAGAACGCGCCGCCCTCGCAACGGTTAGCGAACTCACGCAGCGCGCGCGTCGCCGGGCGCATCTTGTTTGTTTTGAACAGCAGAATCGTGCGGGCGAGTAGGTACCAAGGAGAGTTTTCGAGTGCGTCTGCCCCCATCTGTTCCTCGAGCTGATGTGCCAGGGCAAAAAAGCCGTCCTGGTCTTCCAAGCGGGCGAGGGCAAGCAACACGGTGCCGGCGGCCCGGGTGGGATAGCCTTCTGCTTTAAGGACGCGGCGAGCGTAGTTGGCAGCAGCACGGTAGCGGGCGCTCGCCATGCACAGCTGCGAGATGGCCTCGAGCGTGTGGAGCCACCCGATAAGCGCCGGCTCGCTCACGGTAAGGTCTGCTGCGGTGACACCGTCGGCCAAAACATTATTGGCCCAATAGTGCGGGGCCTCCATATCAAACCCGGGCACGCTCTGTTGCAGGTAGTCGGCCGCGCTCGCCTCGAGCTTCATCAGGTCACCCAGGCAGGCATCGACAGGCGTGTCCGCCAGGATGATGGCGAGCAACTGGGCATCGACGGCCAGTGCATCGACGCGGACGATCTTGAGCAGCTCATCGCGCATGTCGTCGAACAGACGATTGCGCGTCTGCTCGAACTCCTCGTCGCTGCCCATGTCCTCGATGCGATGGAGCTCGTCGATCAGGTGACGATGAACACCGGCATAGGACAGCAGCGCCTGGGCATGCTCTGTCTGCGCATACTTGTGAGGATTCGCGCTGATGTCGTTATGGACAAGCTCGCGTGCTGCATCGGTGAGCTCGGGGTGCGACGCCAGATAGGTGCGCTCCAAGTAGGCGGGGATGTAGACGCTCGGATCCATTAGAGGTCCCCTCCCTTAAATGGAAGCCCCTGTTCGGCTGCGCGCAGGATGCGCTCGTCGATCTGGGAGCGCACGATGTCGTTGGTGGCGACCCAGGCGGCAAAGCTGGCGTTGTCAGGAGCGCCCAGGCCCTCCTGCAGTACCGGCGTCGCCTCGGACAGGGCAAGGACGAGCTCATCGGTGGAGCCCACGCCCACGTTGACGCGGGCATAGACGCCATCGGGAAACTCGGTTTGGAAGTAGAGCGCTTCGGCCGCGTGCGGGCATGAGCGCACCAGGATGCGCAGGTAGTATTCGGCGCCCTCGTAATCCAGCTCGCGCCAGGCAGCGCTCATCAGCGCGATGAGCGTCCACGGGTCCAGGTTGCGCTCTGCATCTTTGGGACGGCGGCGCAGCGGCGTGTTGGCAAGATAGGGCACGGAGTGGGCGGAACGAAAACGCTTGAGCTCCTCCGCAGGGTATTCGAGCTTTGCCATGGCAAGCATCGCAGTATGGCGGACGCCGGCGGGGTCGTTGGGCGCAAAGTCCAGGCTGCGATTCGCTGCCTCCAGCGACATGCGATAACGTCCGCTAATCAGGGCGCGCGATGCCAAGGCGGCAAGCCAGCGCAGGTAGGGACGGCGGGTCAGGTCGCCTGCGGCCTCACGCTCGTAGGGGTCCTGCGCCGAGGCAATCTTGAGCGCCAGATCGTGCTCCACCTCGTCGCACTTGGACACCAGATACTGTACGTATTCCTCGTTGGATTCGGCGGTGAGCGCGCACAGCATGCGCCGGGCATCCCAGTTGGTCGGATCGAGTGCGGCTGCCTCGCGGAGCATGTTCTCGGCTGCGGTCTCTTCTTGCTCTGCCTGGGCGTCGTTAGGGATAAAGGGAATGCGATAGTCGACAGCCTCGACGACCTTGGCAATCAGATGCCCAGCTCGGTCGCGATCGTGCACGATGAGCGGCGCGGGGTTACGGGTGAATTGTTCCATCAGACGCTCTACGGCGGGGCCGTCGGTGAGCGGGATATTGTCGCGGCGCAAGGCCTCAAGAACGAGGCGATGGCAATCCTCTTGTATGGGGTCGAATGCCATGGAGCCTCCTTTGCTGCGGTTAGGGTTCAAATATCTCTATATAACGCTCTAGTTTACCCGCATGTGGCGCGCCGGTGGCGCCACGCTCCGACATGCACCTTTGCACCACGAAGACGGATGTCGCACAAATGTCGGCACCCTGGACGACCGAGTGGTATCACGGTGCCGCAAACGGTCGATTTTTGGCGGCGAACGGGGTGCATTTTGGAGGGGCACAGTCCTGTCCGGGATATGTAGTCAACCTTGATAAAACGTTTGCCCAGCTTGGGAGTATGAATGCCCCACAAGGGTCTTCAGGGATAGAAAAAACGTTTCATCATTGTTGGCTTTAGGTGAATAACTGACCAACCAGAACGGTAAAATAGTGTTTGTCTGAGCGTTGAGACGTTTAGACATCGCGCATTGTCGTCGCCGGCAACGCGCAAACGGTCCTAACGGAGCCAATCGGGTGCTCCGTTATATACGCAAGTCTAAGAGGGGCTTGTTTAGGAGGCACAGTATGGGACGTTTTACCAATCCTCGCGATCTGTACTTTGGTGAGGGCGCTCGCCACGAGGTGAAGAACCTCAAGGGCAAGAAGGCCATCATCGTTTCTGGTGGCAGCTCTATGCGCCGCGGCGGGTTCTTGCAGGACGTTGAGGCCGACCTTAAGGAAGGCGGTTTCGAGGTCAAGCTGTTCGAGGGCGTCGAGTCCGATCCGTCCATCGAGACGGTCATGAAGGGCGCCGAGGCCATGCGCGAGTTCGAGCCCGACTGGATTATCGCCATCGGCGGCGGCTCGCCCATCGATGCCGCTAAGGCCATGTGGGTCTTCTACGAGTATCCCGAGGAGTCCTTCGATAACATCATCCAGCCGTTTAGCTTCCCCGAGCTGCGTCAGAAGGCTCACTTCTGCGCCATTTCCTCCACCTCCGGTACCGCTACCGAGGTCACTGCCTTCTCCGTCATCACCGACTACGCCAAGGGCATCAAGTACCCGCTGGCCGACTTCAACATCACCCCTGATGTCGCCATCGTTGACCCCGAGCTCACCTACACCATGCCCGCCAAGCTGTGCGCTCACACCGGCATGGACGCTCTGACCCACTGCATGGAGGCTTACGTTTCCACCTTCGCCTCTATGTTCACCGATGCCAACGCCCTGCACGGCATCCGCGAGATCGTCGAGTGGCTGCCCAAGTCCTATGCTGGCGACCATGAGGCCCGTCAGCACATGCACGAGGCTCAGTGCATCGCCGGCATCGCCTTCTCCTCGGGCCTGCTGGGCATCGTTCACTCCATGGCTCACAAGACCGGTGCAGCCTTTGAGAACGGCCACATCATCCACGGTGCTGCTAACGCCATGTACCTGGGCAAGGTCATCCAGTGGAACTCCAAGGATCCGCGCGCTGCCGAGCGTTACGCTTACGTGGCCAAGGAGATCCTGCACCTTCCCGGCGAGACCAACGAGGAGCTCATCGCTGCGCTCGTCCAGAAGATCCGCGACCTCAACGACCAGCTCAACATTCCGCAGTCCATCAAGGATTACGCGAATGGTGGCGTGAAGGTCGACGCCGAGAACCCGCAGATGGTTTCCGAGGAGGAGTTCCTCGCCAAGCTGCCCGAGATCGCCGCGAACGCCGAGACCGACGCCTGCACGCCGGAGAACCCGCGTGAGACCAAGGCTGCCGACTTCGAGAAGATCCTCAAGGCCTGCTACTACGACACCGACATCGATTTCTAATCGATTCTCACTGTCTTGCAAAGGGTCTCGCGCTCAATGCGCGAGGCCCTTTTTGCTTTGCACCAATCGTTGTTTGATGAAGGGCGGATTCTCGTATGGCGCTTCCTATGGTTTACGGCGGTCCTGGCCGGTATGTTCAGGGGCCGGGCGAACTTTCGCGTCAGGGCAGGTATTTGTCATGGTTGGGCTGCGCTGCCTATGTTTTGTTTGACCAGGGCACCGAGGATCGGCTGTGCAGGCAGATCGTCGATGGATTTCTGGATGAAGATCTAAGCGAGCCGTTCTTTAAGATTTACAACGGTCCGTGTACGGAAGATGCCGTTGTCGAAATGGCCAAGGAAGCCCGGGCCGAGTATTGCGACATGGTGGTGGGCATTGGCGGCGGCAAGATGCTCGATATCGCCAAGGCAGTAGCGTTTTATGCTGAGCTGCCGTTGTGCGTATGCCCCACGGCGGCCTCAATGGATGGTCCGTGCAGCGCGATTTCGGTGTTGTATCACGAGGACGGGTCGTTCGACCGCTACCTGATGCTCGAGAAGAATCCAGATCTGGTCGTGGTCGATACCAACGTTGTTGCTGCGGCCCCACTGCGTATGACGGTCGCCGGTATGGGCGACGCGCTGGCAACGTACTTCGAGGCGCGTTCGTGTGCCGCGGCGAGAGGTGCGAACGAGCACGGTGGCGCGCCGGGGCACTTGGCACTGGTCGTGGCACGTGCCTGCTACGACACGCTTATGGAATGCGGCGTCGCTGCCAAGCGCGATCTCAAAAAGGGGCGTACATCGCCGGCGGTTGAGCGTCTGATCGAGTGCAATATTCTGCTCTCGGGCGTCGGCTTTGAGAGCGGCGGCTTGGCGTTGGCGCATGCCATCGCCAACGGTCTGACGATTCTGCCCGAGTGCAAGGCCATGCATGGTGAAGCCGTGGCATTTGGCCTAGTGGTCCAGCTTCGTTTGGAGCGTGCACCCGAGCTTGATCAGGTGCTCGAGTTTTGCCAGCGCGTCGGTTTGCCGACGACGCTCGAGGAGCTGGGCCTTGGCGAGATTTCCGATGCCGACCTGATGAGCGTTGCGGATGCGGCCTTTAGAAACGAACGCAATATGGCCAACGAGCAGGCCAAGGTGACCAAACAAAAGCTCGTCGAGCTTATGCGCGAGGCATAGTTTGGCGCTTGATTGACCTTGTGCAATCGAGGCGGCGATAGGCCGGGGCTATTTGCCGCAAAGATGCTCCGCGTGTAATTTGCCCGAGGCGTGGGCCGATAGCGTATCATTATCTCTTGCTTGTTTGCACTGCTCAGGGAGGGGCCGCGCGTGGCGCAGGAACACGATCTATTTGATGACATTATCGAGATCAGCAAGGGTTTCGACTTTCTTAAAAACCCGCTTGGCGGCGTGACCGATGCACTCGATCCGTCAGCGCCGCAGTGGAATCCTGCCGACTACAAGGAACGTCCGCGCGGCAACACCATTCCGTGCTTGACCTGCAAAAACGAAAAGAGCGGCTGCACCGCGTGCATGGACGTGTGCCCGGTCAACGCTATCGAGGTCGAGGAAGATGCCATCGAGATTCTCGATACCTGCCGTAAGTGCGGTCTGTGCGCCGCTGCTTGCCCGACCGAGGCGATCATCTCTCCGCGCCTTGCACCCAAAAACGTCTACGACGACATTGTCTCGGCGGCTACGAGCCACGAGACCGCCTACGTTACCTGCACGCGTGCCCTTAAGCGCATGCCACGCGAGAACGAGGTCGTCGTTGCCTGTGTGGGCGATATTACGGCTGAGACCTGGTTCTCGGTGCTGGCCGACTATCCCAACGTGAGCGTGTACCTGCCGCTGGGCGTGTGCGATAAGTGCCGCAACACCGGTGGCGAGGATATTCTGGGCGAGGCCATCGCCACTGCCGAGGAGTGGGCCGGTACGGGCATGGGCCTGGAGGTCGACCCCAAGAGCCTCAAATGTCATAAGCGCCGCGAGTACGAGCGCAAGGAGTACATGGAAAAGATCGCCCGCACCACGGGCCTAACCGTGACTAAGCTCAACCCGGCGACTGCGGCACTGGCCTCGGTGACGCAGAAGTTGAAGGCCCACCGTCACCAGATTACGCAGCTTGAGCGTACGCTCAACACCATGTGCGGCACCACGACGGCCAAACGTCGCCGTACGCTTACGCACGGGCGACAGCTGGTACTCTCGACGCTGCAAAACCATCCCGAGCTTGCCCAGAACATGCAGGTGAGCACGCCGGAGTGCGATTTTGACAAGTGCACGTCGTGCGGCGAGTGCGTCAATGTGTGCCCCACGTTTGCCTGCGATCTGGTGGGAAGCGGGCGCTTTGCACTGGAGTCCACGTATTGCCTAGGCTGCGGAGCATGCGTCAAGGTGTGCCCCGAGCACGCGCTCAAGTTGGCTGAGCATGATGCATCCAATCTGGTCGTCGTTGATCCCGAGGCAGAGGAAAAGGCCGCCCAGAAGGCTAAGGCTCACGAAGAAGCCCAGAAGGTCAAGGCTGAGGCGAAGGCCAAGCTCGACAAGATGCTCGATCAGGTGGAGAAGCTCGCGGACTAGTCAGCGACCCCTATCTCTGCTTCATTCGTGCCGCCGTGGCGTCCGGGTTCGCCCGGATGCTGCGGCGGCGCTATACTTATACAGTTTGAAATGCTTGTACCAAAAGGAGCTGTCGTGTCCCTTTCCATCGGTATCGTGGGCCTGCCCAACGTAGGCAAGTCGACGCTGTTCACCGCGCTCACCAAAAAGACCGGCCTTGCCGCCAACTACCCGTTCGCCACGATCGACCCCAATGTGGGCATCGTCGACGTGCCCGATAGCCGCCTGCAAAAGCTTGCCGACATCGTCAACCCGGGCCGTATCGTGCCGGCAACGGTCGAGTTCGTCGACATCGCAGGCCTGGTGAAGGGCGCCAACGAGGGCGAGGGCCTGGGCAACCAGTTCCTGGCCAACATCCGCGAGACCGACGCCATCTGCGAGGTCGTGCGCTACTTTAAGGATCCCAACGTCATGCGCGAGGTTGGCCGTACGGGCGAGTTCGTCGATCCCGCCGGCGACGCCGACACCATCATGACCGAGCTCATCCTGGCCGACATGGGCACGCTCGAGAAGCAGCTGCCCAAGCTCGAGAAGGAGGCCAAGCGCGACAAGGAACTCATGCCCAAGTTTGAGGTCGCCAAGCGTCTGCTCGCCTGGCTCAACGAGGGCAAGCGCGCCGCATCCATGGAGATGACCGACGAGGAGCGCGCCGCTGCCAAGGGCCTGTTCCTGCTCACTATGAAGCCCATCCTGTATGTGGCCAACGTGGACGAGGATATGCTCAACGACGACTTGGCGTCCATCGATGGTGTTAAGCCGCTGCCCATCTGCGCCAAGATCGAGGCCGAGCTTTCCGAGCTCGATCCCGAGGATGCCGCCGATTACCTGGAGAGCCTGGGCCTGGAGCAGCCCGGCTTGGACGTGCTCGCCCAGGCAGCCTACAAGTTGCTTGGCCTACAGTCGTTCTTTACGGCTGGCGAGATGGAGGTCAAGGCCTGGACGGTGCGTCAGGGCGCGACCGCCCCGCAGGCCGCCGGTGTCATCCACACCGACTTTGAACGCGGCTTTATTAAGGCCGAAGTCATTGGCTATGACGACTACATCGAGCTCGGCGGCGAGCAGGGCGCCAAGGCTGCCGGTAAGCTGCGTATTGAGGGCAAGGACTATGTCATGGCCGATGGCGACGTCGTGCACTTCCGCTTTAACGTGTAAGGACGACGCGCATGTTTAAATATGGCAAAAAAGCCGGCTACATGGGCGTCGCGCTGCTGGTGCTTGCGGTGCTTCCGCTGGTGGTCGCAGCGTTTGTTATCCCCAACATTGGTTCCGAAGTGGCAACGAAGTTTAACGCAGCCGGTGAGGTGACGCGCTGGGGCAAGAGCTACGAGCTGCTGGCGCTGCCGGTGCTCAACCTGCTGCTGAGCGTGGCGACGTACTTTACGGCAGGGCGCCAGGCTAAAAACAATGATGACTCCGCCGCCATGGCGCGCATCGTGTGCGAGCGCTACCTGCGCAACGGTTGCATCACGGGTGTGTTCCTCAACGTGATCAACGTCTACTTTATGTATTCGGCGATAACCGGCACAGGCTTTGGCTTTGGTTTCTAGCTTGTCCTTTTAGGCAACGAGCCTGCACGCATATTCAATGGCTGCTGCGAGGCCGCCGCTCGATCGTGGTTTAAAGACCATATCGGCGGCGGCCTCGTTTTCGTATCCGGCGCCGCGAAGGGCGAGTGCGATACCGGCTTCCAGGAGAAGGGGCAGGCCGCGTTGGCTGGTTGCGATTACTACGGCCTGGTCAAGGGTGCAGCCGAACGCCTGGCATTGAGCGGCGAGCTCGCCTTGCGCTGGGTCGGGGAGTAGTGCGGTCGCAACACGGCTCGATAACAACGCAAAGGCCGTTCGTTCGTCTGGGGAAAGGTATTCGGCCTCAACGACGACAATCTTGGGCTGCACACCGTCTGCGCAACGTGATTTCTGACGCATGCAAATCGAGCAAGCCGACATAGAAAACTCCTGTGTATTCGGCAAAACGTAAACTATAGTTTACGTTTATGTTCGGCTCCATTTCAAACTCGTCTGCATGGATGAACGTGCGAAACAGATTCTTGGCAGGCGGGTCGAAGAGACACGCAGGGACCTTGGTATCTCCAAGGTTGATTTTTGTGTGGCGACAGGAATCAGCCGCCCCTATCTCGACAGAATCGAAGACGGGACGGCAAATTTCACGCTCAAGGTTCTATTTAAAATCGCACCCGCCCTTGGCATGACGGTATCAGAGCTTCTCGAGGGTATCGAATAGGGCGTTCCCCCGCTGCGTTTGACGCTCTTTGGGCGGGTCCCCCTGGCTGCGATGTGCAAAATCGCGAGTATTCAGCACCTGTTCAGCCGTAGATGGTAGCCCGAGCGGCTGGTGTTGCCTTTTTAACGGTATTTAATCCACACGCTAAATAAAAATGAGGAATAAATTTTTACTAGACGGCCCGTTCGTCCTAAAAGTTTGTCTAACAATCAGCCGATTCTGCGCCTCCGGCGGAGAAATTGCAGAATACTCCGATTTTTGTACGGCCCGAGGGGGACCACCTGTCGTTTGAGGCTGCGATAAGTGGAACTGCCTTAGGGATTACACCATCGGGATGCGGTCGTGGTTGACTTGGCTGTAGAACAGGCGCTGGATCTCGGCCGCGTCGCGCGACTGGCCGAGCGCCCACATGGTCTTGGCCACGAGCGTCTCGGTGGTCATGTCGTCGCCGCGCAGAATGCCCGGATGATCGGCGTACGCGCGCCCGACCTCGTAGACACCAAGGTCCAGACCTTCTTCGGGCACTTGCGTGGTCATAACGACGGTGCGGCCCGAATCGACCCAACGGAAAATCACTTCCTGGAACGACTCGCCCGACTCACCAAACTCGGGGATGCCGCCAATGCCAAAGGTCTCCAGGATCACGGCGTCGTAGCTATCGGCCAGGGCGTCGAGGATTCCCGGGTTTACGCCGGGCGTGAGCTTAAGGACAAATACGCGCGGGTCGATATTGTCGTAGAAGCGAACCGGGTTTTCGCCCTGGTGCGTGCCGTGAAGCCCGTTACGCACAATGCGGTCGTTGCGGATATAGGCGATGGGCGGATAGTTGACACTAATGAACGCGTTAAAGCTCATGGTGCGCTGCTTGCGGGCGCGCGTACCGGCAATGGCTACGCCGCCAAACACGATCGAGACGTCGTGCGAATGCTCGTCGAGCGCATAGAGCAGGCTCTGGTACAGGTTGAGCTTGGCGTCGGTAAAGGGGTTACCCATGGGCTTTTGCGAGCCTGTGAGCACGATGGGCTTGGGGCTGTCCTGGATCAGGTAGGAGAGCGCCGCTGCGGTGTAGCTCATGGTGTCGGTGCCGTGCAGAATCACGAAGCCGTCGTGGTCGGCGTAGCCCTCGACGATGACATCACGGATGCGCATCCAATCGCTGGGGCGCATGTTGGTGCTGTCAATGTTCATGGGCTGCACGACGTCGAGCTCGCAAAGCCCCGAGATCTCGGGAACGCTTTGGGCGAGCTCCTCACCGGTCAGGGCGGGGGAGAGGCCGTTGCCGTCCTCGGTCGATGCGATGGTGCCGCCCGTGGCGATGAGAAGGATGCGCTTCATGCTGGTAGTCCTATCGTTTTTGCTGCTATAAGAGCAGAGTCGTTCGGCAGTATTGTGGCACAGGGCGCTCAATGTTCAAACGTATTACATCATCTGTAACGTTAGGTAACACTTCTGGCGTCGCAAAAAGAGGCAAAGCTCGTGCGTTTGCCGTGCGCTGATGGCTATGAGGGGGAAGAAACCCCACATAACGTGTACACTATGAAAGTTATTTTTCGTTCATTCGCGCGGGCGGGCACCGGCTCCCCGCCAACAAGAGGGGGAAACCATGGATCAAAATGCTTCCGCAAAGGTCCTCGTACTCGACTTTGGTGCGCAGTACGGTCAGCTCATTGCCCGTCGCGTCCGCGACCTCAACGTGTACTCCGAGATCGTCCCCTGCGACATCTCGGCCGACGAGATTCGCGAGATGAACGCCTCCGCGCTCATCCTTTCCGGCGGTCCGGCCTCCGTGTACGCCGAGGACGCTCCGTCCATCGACCCTGCCATCTTTGACCTGGGTCTTCCCGTCCTGGGCTTCTGCTACGGCCATCAGATCACGGCCGTGACGCTTGGCGGCAAGGTCGGCCACTCCGAGGTGGGCGAGTACGGCCGCGCTACCATCACGCGCACGGCCGGCGCTAAACTCTTCAACTCCACGCCCATGGAGCAGACCGTGTGGATGAGCCACCGCGATGCCGTTTCCGAGGTGCCCGAGGGCTTTACCGTCACCGCCAGCACCGACGTGTGCCCGGTTGCCGCCATGGAGTGCGCCGAGCGCAAGATCTTCACCACGCAGTTCCACCCCGAGGTCAAGCACTCCGAGTATGGTCAGCAACTGCTGAGCAACTTCCTGTTCGAGATCTGCGGCCTTGAGCCCAACTGGAGCATGGACAACCTGGCCGAGACCATGACGGCCGAGTTCCGCGAGAAGGTCGGCGACGACCGCGTGATCCTGGCCCTGTCCGGCGGCGTTGACTCCTCCGTCGTGGCTGCGCTGGGCGCCCGCGCTGTGGGCAAGCAGATGACCTGCGTGTTCATCAACCACGGCCTGCTGCGCAAGGGCGAGCCCGAGCAGGTGGAGGAGGTCTTCACCAAGCAGTTCGATGTCGATTTTATCCACGTCCACGCCGAGGACCGCTATGCCGAGCTTTTGGCCGGCGTGACCGAGCCCGAGCAGAAGCGCCGCATCATCGGTACGCAGTTCTGGAAAGAGTTCTTCGCCGTGGCGCAGCAGCTCGAGACCGACGGCAAGCCGGTCAAGTACCTGGCTCAGGGCACCATCTACCCCGACATCATCGAGTCTGGCGCTCGTAAGACGGGCGGCAAGACGGCTACCATCAAGAGCCACCACAACCTGATCCCGTTCCCCGAGGGCGTGCACTTCGACCTTATCGAGCCGCTCGATCACTTCTTTAAGGACGAGGTCCGCGCGCTTGGTCTGGCGCTCGGCCTGCCGGGTCACATCGTGTTCCGTCAGCCTTTCCCGGGCCCGGGCCTTGCCATCCGCATTATCGGCGCGGTCGACAAGGAGAAGCTCGAGATCCTCAAGAACGCCGACGCCATCGTGCGCGAGGAGCTCGATGCCTACAACCAGCGTCTGTTTGAGCAGACTGGCGAGCGCAACTCCGAGCACAGCTGCTGGCAGTATTTCGCCGTCCTGCCCGACATCAAGTCCGTCGGCGTTATGGGCGACGAGCGTACCTATCAGCGCCCGATCATCCTGCGCGCCGTCGAGTCCAGCGACGCCATGACCGCCGACTGGGCCAAGCTGCCCTACGACGTCCTGGCTCGCATCTCCGGCCGCATCGTGGCCGAGGTCCCCGGCGCCAACCGCGTATGCTACGACATCACGTCCAAGCCGCCCGCGACCATCGAGTGGGAGTAGGCTGATAGGGTTCTGACCTGCATTTTTGAGTGCCGCACTGTGCCGCTGAGTTTCGTTTCGTACGAGAGTCATGGCAAAGCCGCCAGCGATGTTGGTGAGTAAATACGATAACCGAGCCTCCGTTCCCGCGTTGGGACGGAGGCTTTTTCTTTGTCGTTTTACTCCCTTTCACCTGCGATTTCGCAATTTACTCCCCCGTGTTTCAAGACGGCAAGGCACGGTGCGGCATTCGGAGGAACGGGAGTAAGGATTCATCCCAAGTGAGTAGACGCGCGATTTTTGTCTCCGAGAGCCAAACGGGGCCGTTTCGGGGCCTGTGAAACTCAAATCGAACTCAATAGGCTTTTCGGCGGTCTTCTCACAGCGTTTTCCCAGGTGGTTAATGGGGAGTAAAGAATCTCGCCGCCTCAATGAAAACGGGAGTAACCAGGGGAAATGCCGCGGCGTACTGCCGCGTGCCGCCGTGTAAGCCACCGCGTCATTTACTCCCCAGGTGCGCCGGAAATGCCTTGGCATGCAATGGGGAGTAAAAACTCAGCTTACGCAGGCCCGAGCGGCGCTCGCCGCCTGGTCCACCGTCCTGATTCGGTTGCGTTGATCGCGAAATGCGGAGAGCCGCTACAGCGAGGCTTTCCAGTCCTCGTATTCGTCGGCGTCGATCTTGCCGTTTTCGAGCTGCGCGCGCTTCTCTGCCCACAGTTCGATCGCCATCGCGGCTTTGGGCGCGTGCGGCGCCTTGGGGTTCAGGGAGAGGCCCGTGCCGTCGGCTGCGGGCACGATGCCGAAGGAGTCCTCGAGCCGCACGAGCAGCGACATGAGGTCGCCCGCAGTCTCGACGCCGTAATCCTTGAGGGCGTTGACGGACACGCCGAGCGCCGCGGAGATGGACTCGAGCAGCTCGGGCTTCACGGCGCGGATGCCGCTCTCGTAGTGGCGCACGGCCCCCTCGGTCAGGCCGACCGCCTCGGCGAGCTGCGCCTGCGTCATGCCACGCAACTTGCGGTACCGCCTAATGTTCTCGCCTACGGACATGTGCCCTCCTCCCTGGAATTACGTACCCGCACATCTTATCAGCGTACGCAAATGTACGCAATTCTATTGACAGTACGGATGCGTACGTTTACTCTCAATCTGTAAATCGTACATATACGTACGCTATTGATTGGAGGAGCCATGGACGAGAAAGTGGCGAAGACGCCGAGGCCGCACATGCTGGACGCCGACGAGGTCGCAGAGCTGCTGAGGATCAAAAAAGGTAGCGCCTACGAGGTGATCAGAAAGATAAACGCCGAGCAGGAGGCGCGCGGGCGCGTGGTTATCCGCGGGCGCGTTCGAAGCGACGTCTTCGACGCCCTGTACTTCCCGGAGGTGGACTGACATGCCCGTGTACAAGGACGATGGCAACGGCACGTTCTATGTGCAGTGCTACTACCGCGATGCCCGTGGCTCGAAGCGCCACAAGACAAAGCGCGGCTTCTCCTCCGAGGTGGAAGCCGCAGTGTGGGAGGGCCAGTTCAAGAGCCTTAACGGCGGGGCCATGGACATGACGTTCTCCGAGTTCGTTGAGGTGTACGCCTCAGAGGTGAAGCCTCGCATACGCGAGCACACGTGGATCACCAAGGAGTACATCATCAACGACAAGCTCGTGCCGTTCTTCGGGGACATGCGCATGTGCGACGTGAGGCCGATCGACGTCATCAGGTGGCAAAACGAGCTCACCGAGCACAGGGATGCCGAGGGGAAGCCCTGGGCGCCGACGTACCTGCGTACGGTGAACAACCAACTCAACGCCATCTTCAACCACGCCGAGCGTTACTACGGCCTCACCGACAACCCGGTGCGCAGGGTCGACAAGATAGGCTCGAAGAAAGGCGGCGAGATGCAGTTCTGGACCAAGGACGAGTACCTGAGATTCAGCGAGGCCGTCATGGACAAGCCGCTCTCGTTCCACGCCTTCGAGCTGCTCTACTGGACGGGCATCCGCTGCGGCGAACTCCTGGCGCTCACGCCGTCCGATTTCATGTTGGAGAGCTCGCGGCTGCGCATCAACAAGTCGTACCAGAGCCTCCACGGCGTGGACACCGTGACCGACCCCAAGACGCCCAAGTCGGTGCGCACGATCGTCATGCCCGCCTTCCTGCGCGACGAGATGGCGGACTTCATCGAGATGCGCGACGA
>CAKUEZ010000030.1 GCA_934646965.1 uncultured Collinsella sp.
CGCCTCCCATATGGAGCCCATTATCTCGCACAAACGCAAGCCGGTCAAAATCGGGAATACGACTCCCGATTTTCACTATTCAGTGACGATACCATGCCCTGCTCCGTAATCATCGGGAGGCGTACCGGCGGCATGATGACCCCAGAGGCAAAAACTTATTATTTATACTCAAGCTAAATAACCCTGTATCAACCTAGTTTATCGAGCGATCTCACCGCATCGATCCATTTGGCAGCAAGAGGCTTGCTGCCCCTGTTAACAAAACGCGCAAAAGTTAGCAAAACTTGCAAAAATTAGCAAAACTTGCAAAGGGATTGTCTGCAGCTACCAAAGTCTATAAATTTCTTAACGCAGATTAATCGATATTTGATTATTTTTCTGCGTTAAAAAGTACTGACACCCATTCATGTGACCGCTTAAGCCAACTTGCGGGCGAGCTCTCGCACCTCTTCCAGCTTGGGCGAGGAGGCCATGCTGTCGCGCTCGGTCATACCGCTGATGGTGACAATGCCCTGGTCCTCCCACTTGCAGTACGCGCAGGTTGACTTGTACATAGCGATCGCCGCATCATAGACGCCCTCGCTGTGGCTATCGAGCAAAAGGGCCGTCTTGGTAAACGGGAATCCCGTGGCACCGAAGGCGTACAGGCGGTCGATGGCGGCTTTCTCCTGCGCGGTGATATCAAACCAATAGATGGGCGAAGCGAAGACAACCATGTCGGCGTCTTTCAGCAACTCGATCACGTCGGCCATGTCGTCCTTCTGCACGCAGGTGCCCTCATGGGCAAAGCAGTACTGGCATCCCAGGCAACCAGCAATCTTCTTGCTGGCAACGCGGACGACCTCGACCGTATGGCCGCCCTTGCGCGCGGTCTCGGCAAACGCCTCGACCATGGTGTCGGTATTGGCGCCCTTACGCGGGCTGCCGCTCAACACAACGATATTCATAGGAATCTCCCTCCTTCATGCCGCAGGCGCGCGGCACACATTTTGTTGTAACCAAAACGGATGGAGCTATTCAATCGTCTGCAGATCGCATCTCTTGTTCGCGCTCTCCTTCCCGGTTTCGAAACTCGAATTTAATTAAAGTTTCGAAACCGGGAAAACAATATAGATACCGATATCGAACGCCTTGTAAATACCGAAAACCCCAAAGAGGCAAGCACCTCTATCGCCCTGATCATAATCGACAATCACGTAAGAGCGACCGTAGTCTTTACAGGCGGCTCGATTGGTCCGCGCACGCACTCGGCGCACACCAAAGCCACCGACACGGCACATGCCGAAAAAATGAGAGTGGATAATCTCCCACTTTGAACCTTGCTTGGAGCTCAAAGTGGGAGATTATCCACTCTCATTCATCAGGCGTCCGAAAATCCACGCTCGTGTGTCCGTATTTCCACGCTCGCACAGCGCGTGTTCAAACGCACACTGTGCCCTTGGTAGAGGATGGCATGGGGACCCTGGCATTCGCCGCCTTCGATGATTAGAGGCGTCATTGCCGTGAACGCCGTTGCGCCCCCGACTTATGGATAAGACGGTTATGGGGGTATTTCTTGCAGACATTTCGATTAACACCCTCAAAACTAAGGTATTTTCATCCCCGTGCAAGCGTATTGCCAAATGCCAGTTCAATAGCCCCGCGTTTACAACCCTGCCGTCGGGCAGTCGTGGGCGTGCGGGAGTCCGCATCAGTAACCTGCCTCCTTGGTTGTCCCTTCTCTGCATGGTCATCTACATAAAGGAGGAACCAACCATGCAGATCAGCGTGTCGTCCACCCTGACCGTATATCACGACGGCCAATTCTGGGTTGGGCTGGCGGAGCATGTCGAGGACGGCAGATACGGCGTCGCCCGCATCGTCTTTGGCGCGGAGCCGTCCGATGAGGAGATTCTGCGATTCGTTGTCGGCAAATGGGAGAAGCTCTCGTTCTTCGGTGGCGAGCCGACCGAGGCGAGCAAGCCCGCGAAGAACCCCAAGCGACGCGCTCGCGAGGCTGCGAAGGCCCTCAAGCAGCCAGCGATGAGCACCAAGGCGCGGCAAGCGCTCGCGAATCAACGTGAGGCAATGAAACGGGAATCGGCTCACGCGAGAAGCCAACGCCGCGCGGAAGAGGCGGAGGCGCGCTTCGAGCAGAGAAAGCTGAAGCACAAGCAGAAGCATCGCGGACATTGATCGCCATTTGCGGCAAGGCAAACCATATACTGCAGCGGCGTCAATTCCACTTGAAGCCGACGCCGCGTAGACGCTAATGGTGACGGCTATGCACGGGCACGGGCGCGCCACCGCACTTCACAGCTTGTTTCTCAAGTATTTGGGACGCACACGCGGCGTTCAAAAATGCGGAGCGACTCCGCATGGCTCGAGACTGAGCCGAGGTACCCTACTTCTCGCCCTCCAGCAGCCCCACGATGCGGTCGATGTCGACGGCAAAGCGAGGCCTTCCCTCGCGCTCGTAGCGGTCGAGGTATGCCTGGCACTCGGAGACAATGCGCTTGGTGTTGCCGTCGATGATGCGCTGGAGCGTCTCGTAGTAGGCCGAGCCCTCGGTCCTGAAGCGGCGCTGGTAGGACTTGGTTATGGGGAACATCTTGATGTAGTGGATGCCGTGGCGGCAGCCGTGGGGCGGGGTGGCAACGCAAAGTACTGGTCTTTGGACACGTTAGGGGCGATTGTGCTTAAGCATGAGCTCGCGGTCGCCATCGACGAGGTCGAAGAAGTCCTGGGAGATGGATACGATCTTCATCGGTTACGCCCCCTTCATACGAAGCGGGGCCCGCATCGCTGCAGGCCCCTACAGGTGGGCGATATTCTACGCCTTGCGACACCCCGTCGCCCACGGAGGTTAAACGTACACGTAAGCCGTACTCTGAAAGCCGCGGCTTCCGGCAAGTAGTTTATACCACGAAAGGTCGCTTTCAATGCGCATAGCTCACAAAGTAACACTCGCTGGGCCGTCACCCCTGGCAGCTACCCTCCAATCTTCATTGGAGTCAGCAGATCAATTCATATAGTCGTGGGGGTTTATCCTAAAGGGATTCAAATTAATACCCCCCATAACTAAGGAATTTTCTACTCCCACTCGATAACGGGTGCCGCAGGTAAATGAGGCGCTCGTTTTGCCTCAGCCCGTTCTATCAGGCATTCTCCCATCGCCGTTTGATACTCATTTGGTCCTCACGCCGGCTAATCTGACCACAATTAGGGCAGGGCATACCCCTTCTTAAATCGCTCGTCAAAGGGACAGAAATCGCTATAGACATAGCCGTCAATAAGCGATGAACCGTTCGGTTGGCGTATCTCATGCTGCCGGAACTTCTCGACATAGCCATCGGACTTATCGTGCTCGAAATAGTCGAACTGATCAAGCCATTCGTCGTATTCATCGGCCCGCTTCACGCGCGTTTCATACCTCTTCGCCCATTCAAAAAGAAAAGAGTCGGGAACAGGCGCTCTCGCTAGAAGCGCCGGCCCCTCTTCCAGCTGAACCGGAATCAATCCATATGAAGCCGAGAGCTGAAATAGCGCATGAGCAGCTTGAACAGGACTACCGAAATCGGTAAATACAAGCGCTCCCCTCTTCACCTCAAGAGCGCTGGACAGTTTTTGAAGCGCCGCATATTTCGGCACCCTAGCCCCCTGCTCATACGAACGTAGCGTTGCGAGGGAGAGATCGGCCTCTCGGGCCAAATCCAGCTGGGTCTTTGCAGGGGTACACCGCGCCCTTAGCTCTGGCAGCTTCTTGGACTGCATCCTATTTTGCCAGGGCGTAATCGGCACCCAGGACTCTCGCGGATCATATTCATATCGAAGGGGAAACTGGGACGGATCAAAGTCTGCTGCGTAGTTGTCCTTCCATCTTTCATAGTCGTCTCGGTCGGAGTCGCTCTCGATCTGAGCATACTGAGCGGCCCACTTTTTTAGAAACGCCTTCATGAAGGGCGAGGTCGGCTTGAGCGCAGAATAGTGCTCGTTTGCAACAGGCTCGAATCCGTATGTCGCGGCGAATTGGAAAAAAGCCTGAGCAATCAGATCCGTATCACTGAAGTCGTAATAGTGCAGCGACTCGGCCCGTATTCCGAAAGCGTTCGCAAGTCTATCCAAATGCTCCTCCTTCGGGGCGGACTTCATCAGCTCGTAATTTCTTAAGGCCGATTCCGGGATTCCCGCTGCCTGCGCGGCCACCTTTCGAGTCCATTTTCGCGTCGAACGAAGACGAAGCAGCTTCTGAGACAGCTGCTGCCTTCCCCAGCGTTTACTCGTCTGTTCCCATTCCCTATCGACCACATATGACGACAAAGCTTCCGAAATTGCACCGACGCAGTCGACGGCAGTCATCCAAATACACCTCCAACAAATAGTTGCCTCAAGTGTACACGTGAAATCTTATGTGTGCAGAAAATGTATTAGATGCGACTTTCGCAGCAAGATTGAAGCCAATTTCTAATTTTTGTAGCACTTAATGCTTTTTTTGGACATAATCAAGACAAGGGGGCAACCGGTGCCCCACCCTGGAAAGGAGACTACATATGACACGTCAGCTTATCGGCGCGGAAGAGGTTGCCGAGATCACGGGCATGAGCAAGTCCTATTCGTTCAAGCTGATCAAGACTTTGAATGCAGAGCTTGCAGCTCAGGGGATCATGACCATCCCCGGGAAGGTCCAGCGCTCGTATTTCGAGGCACGCCTTCTCTCCACCCCTTCTAAGCAGAAGGTGGCGATGGCCCATGTCGGTTAGCCGCGACAAGAAGCGCGGGACCTGGACAGTCGAGGCTTGGTATCGCAACTCTATGGGCGAGCGTCATAAGAAGACGAAGCGCGGGTTCGCCTCCAAGAAGGAGGCTGTGGCTTGGGAGCGCGACTTCCTCGCCTCCTGCGACGAGCGTGTCGAGGTCACCGTCGAGGCCTTCGTCAAAACCATGTACGCACGTGACATCTACCCTCGACTGCGAGTCGGCACCAGGCTCACCAAGGATGCCATTATCGACAAGTACATCCTGCCCATTTTTGGCCCCATGCGCCTTTGTGACGTCAAGGCTGCGGACGTGGTGCGTTGGGAGAATTGGCTCCTTGAGCAGAACCTGTCGCAGAGCTATCTCCACACCATCTGCAACCAGTTCTCAGCCATCTTCAACCACGCCGTCCGATTCTACCGCCTGCCCCAGAATCCCATGTTGGCGGCGGGAAAGGTCGGCTCCAAGCGCCCCGAGAAGGAGATGCTCTACTGGACCCCTGCCGAGTTCAAGCGCTTCTCCCAGGCCATCGAGGACAAGCCGCTCATCTACCTTGCATTCCTCACGCTCTACCTCTCGGGCTGTCGCGAGGGCGAGCTCCTCGCCCTCCGTCCGGAAGACATCGACTTCAATCTCAACGTTATCCGTATCCGTCATTCCTACGCCCGCATCAAGGGCGAGGACGTTATCGGTCCACCCAAGACGCGCGCCTCGAAGCGGGACATCGTCATGCCGAGCCTCCTTCGTGAGGAGCTGCGTGATTATCTGTCGACACATCCCGAGATCGCCCCTACCGACCGGCTCTTCCCCGTCACGAAGCACGCGTTGTCGCATGAGATGAAGAGGGGTTGCGAGCTCTCGGGCGTGAAGCGCATCCGCATCCACGACATCCGCCACTCGCATGTCAGTGCGCTCATCAACAGCGGCTACTCGCCCACGGCGATCGCCGACCGCATGGGTCACGAGACCGCCGAGGTAACGGAGATGTACTCGCATCTTTTCCCCTCGACCCAGCACGACCTCGTGGAGGCGCTGGACGAGGTGATGTCGGATGTCTAGGCCGATTGTGGACGCCAAGGGGCGCCGTCGCTGCAAGACCATCGCCTTCCGCATGTCGCCCGCAGAGGCGGACCAGCTCGACCTCCGCGTCGCTTTGAGCGGTCTGTCGAAGCAGGAATTCATCGCGAGAAGCCTGCTGGAAGGCACTTTTACTGTGGTCGCAACCACCCGTATGCGCAAGGCGGTTAAGGAGCGCATGGGACCTGTCGTAGCGGAACTCCGGCGTATCCGGCGCGCAGGAGATATGGACGACGAGCTCGTCGAATCGCTTGAGACGCTCGCCGCCTTTGCCGGATCGTTCGCGCCCGAGCGCTCCCCTGTGGAGCTTGAAGACGCCCTAATCGCAAACCTGGGTCTGGACGACGGCCTCCCCTACCAAAGCTCGGCCGTCGCCCAAAAACATGAGCCCACACGTAAGGAGGACTCTGTCGATGAATCTTAGCATGATGAATTCCGCCCGACGCCGCGCCGTCTTGCGCGACTACCGCCTCGACCACCCCTTGTCGGAGGAAGAGCTGGTCGAGCGCCTTATCGACACGGAGCTTCGCCTCCGCCGGCTCGAAGCACTTGCCTCCGCCAAGAACCACCCCATCAATGGCCCTCGCCGTCACCATTCTTGTGAGGCGATCTGATGGGCACGCAGAAGCACGACGACGCCCCCGAGCCGCAGTCCCCGGAGCGCCGCTCCCCGCCGACGGTCAACGAGATCGTCGAGGAGCTCAAGTCTCTTCCCCTGAACGTCGGCTACAACCGTCTCGCGAACGAGCTCTTCAAGACTGGGCCCCTGCCCTGGGATGCAGATTCGCGGGAACGCCGGTGGCGCGATAGCGACGACGCACGGCTCTTCGCCCTCCTCCAGCAGATCATCTCTCTCCAGAAGGAGAAGTTCATGCTGCTCGCGCTGACCATCGTCGGCGAGGACAACGCCTATGACCCGCTCGTTGCCATGCTCGATGCCCTCACCTGGGACGGCATCCCGCGCGTAGGGACGCTCCTCAATGTCTACCTTGGCGCGGAGAGGAACGCATACGTCTCGGAGGTCGAGCGCATCTTGTTCTGCGAGGGCATCGCCCGCGTCTACAGCCCGGGCTGCAAGGCCGATTACATGCCCATCCTGTGCGGTGCCGGAGGCATCGGCAAGTCCTCCTTCGCGAGGGGCCTCGCCATGCGCGACGAGTATTTCAGCGACTCCGTGATCAACCTCGGCGACGTCAAGCTCACGGGCGAGCAGAACCGGGGCAAGTGGATCATTGAGATTCCCGAGCTCAACGGCATGTCCGAGCGCTCTATCGAGAGCGTGAAGGCTGGGGTCACCCGTCAGGTCGATGAATTCCGAGGGGCCTATTGCCGCAGGACGGAGGCGTTTCCCCGGCGCGTAGTCTTCGTCGGTACCACGAACGAGGCCGACTTCATCCGCGAGCGGACGAGTGGCGCAAGGCGCTTCCTCCCGGTGCTCTGCGGCATCGAGCGCACGGAGAGTTCCGTCTTCGACGAGAGCTTTCCCGCCGCCGTCCGCCAGGCATGGGCAGAGGCCCGCACGTGGATGAAGACGGGTGATCCCCGCTTCTCGACCGTCCTAACGCCTGAGATGGAGACAGAGGCGGCCGCACAGCGCGGACGCTTTGTCGAAGAGGACCCCTGCGTGCAGAAGGTCCTCGCGTATCTCCCCGGCAACACCGACCGTCCCATGTGCACGTTCGAGATCCTCGACAAGGCCCTCCGTCTCGAAAAGACCAAGGCCAACTGCAAGATGGTCAGCCGCATCCTGTCATCGCAGTGCCCTGGATGGGTCCCGGGCAACAAGCGCCTCTGTCCCCCGTACGGCAAGCAGCGCTGCTGGGTGTACCGGGAGACGGATTAGGGCCGATGGAGGTGCCGCAGCATTCCGTTGCGGCACCACCATCGCCGCCCCTCACCTGCAAAGTCTCTCGATGGTGCCAAAGGTGCCATTGGCCCAGAAACTCTTTCCTGCTCTTTGGCACCTTCGGCACCGCAACGTTTCGCCGCAGCTAGAAGCGTTACCAACGAAGAAGCTCAAATGAATCGCCGGTACCCATACGGCACCGGCAGAGAGGAAAACCATGATGGAACTTGTCAAGAAAATCAAATCGCATCTCGACGACCTCCTCGGGATCGTCCCCAAGCACAAGGGCGACGCCGTCGGCTCCGTGCTCACCCATCTGCTGGAGTCCGACCCCGACCTGGGCTTCGCGCGCGCGGCGCGCCCTGTCGAACACCCGGGCTTCACGCGCATCGTCCGTGCCGGAATCGCCTACTACGCGAAGCCGGATTTCAAGATTCTGAACCCGTTCAAGGAAGGCGGGAACGGCGTCTACTTCGTCAAGGGCTGCAACGACGACCCGACCGGCATCTTCTTCACCGATGCCTACCGCGTCAACGATGCGGAATACGGCGACGCCATCGAGGCCTACCTCTTCGCCTACGGCATCCCCCGCGATGACCTCGCCATGGTGCCGGTCACCTTCTGGCCCAGGACCTACGAGCGCACGCCCGAGAACATCGCCGCCCTCCGCGCCGTCGGTGCGCCCCTCCCGAACGAGGGACTCTAAAATGGCCATCGGAAAAGACGGGTCGAAGGTCATGAGCCTTCGCCTCCCCGACAAGGCATATCGCCGCCTCCACGCCTACGGGGTTTCCAAGGATCTTAGCGACAGCGCAGCCGCCCGCGAGCTCATCGCCGCCGGGCTCGCCTCCGACGGCCTGGCGCTCTACTCCACTGAGCTCGGAACCTATCTGCGCGGCGTCATGCAGCCGCTGCTCGAGCAGCTCGACCACATGCTCGACGAACGCAACGCCGAGCAGGAGGACCGCATCGCGCGCGTCGTGCACCGCGCGACCCGCGCCTCTATCGTCGCGGCCATCGCGGCGGTCGAGATCGAGAAGGGCACGTTCGAGGGCCTGGATGGCGTGAGCGCCTCGGACATCTACGCCGCTTACGACAAGCAGGCCGGCCTCATGCAGCGCGGCATGACGCTCTCGGAGGCGAGGGAGCGCCTTTCTGATGGCAAGTCGTAGCAGCCTCGTCGTGAACGCCCGCGTGCACCTCTCCGGGTCGCGCGGGCGTTCCGCCGTCATCACCAACAACGTCGAGTACGTCGCCACGCGCGAGGGGGCCGACAAGTCAGCCACCGTCGACGACCTCAGGCGCTACGAGCTCGCAGAGAGGATGGGGCTCGTCGGCTACTGCGCCGAGAGACCCGGGTCGACCGCGCTCTTCGACCAGAACGGGGCCGTCCAGCTCCGCACGGCCCGCAAGGAGCTCGAAAAGGCTGACGGCGCGATTGCTACCGTTGTGCTCAGTGTCCGCAGGGACGAGGCATGCGAGCTCGACCTCGCGTGCAAGGAGGACTGGCAGCGCTTCTGCCGCCGAAACCTCGCGCCGGCGCTTGCCGAGGCAATGGGCATCCCCGAGTCCAGCGTCCGTTGGGTAGCCGCCGAGCACGAGAACCACCCGAATTCCAAGCACGTGCACGTTATTGCGTGGTCGTCCGATGGCTCGTTCGATTCGCTCATGGCCCGCAACAGGCTCGACCGGGCAAGAAACGCGCTCACCGACGCGGCCCTGGCCCCGGCGCTCGCGGCCGAGTATGAGGCCCGCGACCTCGCGAGGTCGCGGGCGGTCGACGCCGTCCGCCATATCCCCGCCGACGAGATTGGCGTCACTCTGCCTGCGGACGGCCGAATCTCCTACGCGCACCTCCGCCGCTGGCACCCAGATGTCGCCAAGGCCGTCGATGTCGCAATCGCGGAAGCAGGGACGAGGCATCCTGAAATCAAAGGGGCGAGCGCCGCCTACAGCAAGTCCGTGGAGCGCTGCGCCGGCCTCAAAGGCCTCGAAAGCGCTGCGCGAGATCGCTACGTGAACGACGCCATGCAGGAGCTACGCGCGCGCCAGGGCAACGCCCTGCTGAGGGTCATCGCACCCGACCGGACAGCGGGCCCCGAAAGGGAACTGATGAGGTCCGCAAGGCCGGACGGCGGGCCTGCAACGGAGCGCAAGCGTATGAGGCCGCTCGTCGGCGAGGTCCGCGCCTGCGTCACCGGTGAAGATCTGGAGGGGGCGCGAGAAGCCGTCCGCGAGCTCAGGCCCATCCCGGAGAGGTGTCTCCGGTCATGTCCGTCCTACGCGCTTTCTATGGCAAAAGCCCCGGTTGCCGTGAGCAGAGCCCTTACCAAAGCGCTCGCGTTCGCAACGGAGAACCCCAGAAGCAAGAAGGACCCGTCAGATGAGGTCGGCCAGAAAGCCGAGCGCGCGCTCGCAAGGGCGCTCGCAGCCGCTGCATCGGCCGCGATCAGGGGCGATGCGGCTGGCATCGTGCTCGACCCCGCGAAAACCATAGTGAAGGGAATGATTCTATGAGCAAGCAGAAGAGCTTCAACGTCGACGAGGGCGCGCATTTCAAGCGCTGTGTCGCCGCCGGTACGGCCGCTGGGACCGCGATCGCACTCGTCCTGCTGCCGGCAGCATGGCACTGGCTGGAAGCATGGGTCACCGGCATCGCCGCGACGCTCACAAGCTTCGGGACGGCCGCAGCACCCGAACTCCCCGATATCATGTTCCAAAACCCGCTCGAAGTCCTGCCGGAGCTGATCCAGGACGACGCCTTCCTCGTGGGATGCGTGGCGACCCTCGCCATCTCCACGATAGCAGGCGTCTGGAGCCACTTCGACTGGTCGCGCTGGCTCCACGACGGGACCTGGGTCGGTGGGCGCCGCGCGCCGGGCGCGCCCATCCACGGCGACGCGAGGCTCATCTCGGCGCACGGTGAGCTTAAACATAGAAGCGAGTCGTGGAAGGAGGGCGGCAAGCCCTCGGGCGGCACGTTGGTCGTGGGCGAGATCGGGAGGAGCGTCAGGCTCATCGACTCGGTCCACGCCTGTATCCTCGCCGAAAGCGGAGAGGGCAAGAGCAGGCGCGTCGCCATTTTGTCAGCCTTGGCTAACTTCGAGCAAGGCCGTTCCCTCATTATCAACGACATCAAAGGGGAGCTCCGCGCCTTTCTCGAGCCGACGTTTGAAAAGGCCGGCACGCATCGCATCGTCGACGTGATGTTCGATTCGCCCGCCTCTTCGGCGCGGTTCGACCCGCTCGAGAGGGCGAAGGAAGCCTTTAATGCGGAGGGAACCGGCGGCTGCACCCGCGAGCTGCGGGAAGTCGCGCGCTGCATAGTGCCCGCACCGTCGAAGGGACAGCCGTTCTTTTATGACGGGGCCCGGAACCTGTTCGTCGGCATCTCCCTCGCCCTCATCGAGGGTCCGTCCATCCCCAATGAGGAAAAGACCGTCATGTCCGTCGCCGCGGCGATCTCGCCCTCGGGCGAGAAGGGAGCGCTCGAGCGCGTCGCCGCCCTGGCGGCATCTCTGCCTTCAGGTGACCCCGCACTCCCCTTTCTCGGAGGCCTCAACGGCGAGCACGGAGGCGGCCCGGGCATCGTCTCGACCCTCAGCAATTGCCTGACCGAATACATCGACGGCAACGTGGCGAGGATGTTGCACGACGACGAGTGCGGGCTCGACGGCATCGGCGAGGAGCCCACGGTGGTCTTCGTCTCGTCCTCCTCAGCGACCGGAAACTACAAGCGGCTCGTGCAGACGTTCGTTTCCCAGGCGCTCTCGGCGCTGCGCTCCTGCGCCGGCGCCCACGCCGGCCGCTGTCCCGTAGAGACCGTCCTCCTCCTCGACGAGGCGGCCTCCCTCGGCCGCAACGAACGCATCGTCCAGGACCTCGGTGAAATGAGGTCAGAGGGGATCCGCGTCCTGTGGTTCTGCCAGTCGCTACTTCAATTGCAATCGGTCTCCGGCTACAGCCGCGAAGAAGCCGAGACCATCCTAGACCTCCTCAAGGACAAGGTCGTACTCTCGTGCTCGAACCTCGAAACCGCCCGCAAGCTCTCCGAGTCCATGGGGTCCTACACAGCGGTTGCGCAATCCACAAGCCGCACAAAAGGAGTGAACACTGGCTCGACGGGAACGAGCGAGGGCCTCGTGCGCAGGCCCCTCATAACTCCAGACGAGATCCAGCGCTGGACGGGCCGCGAAACAGGCGCGCTCGTGATCCACGACGGCGTACCTATGGCCTTCCCCAGCCGAGACGTTACCGAAACGTTTGTGGGCGGCATGCTCGGCATGACATCGCCCGAGGCCGAGCGCACGCTTATGGAACGGTCCATCGCTTCTCGCAGAATGCGAAACAAGGAGGTACCGAGGATATGGAATGGCATCGTTGTAAACAACATCGCAGCGGCGGGGCGGAAAGCGGCCGACAGCTACGTTCCCGAGGGGTTCTAGCCCCCCATAATCGCCCGTTACCAGCAAGAACGTCCCATAAGACTACGCGCCCGCACCCGTGCACTACGCGCGGGCGCGGGCCCTTTTGATGCATCGCTCAGGCTTTGACCTGCGCATTCGAACTCGGCTCGCCGAGTTGCGCCGTTCGCCTTCGGCGAAACGTAGTGGAGCCTTATCCTGCACCGCCACTTCGTGGCGGAAAACCGAATCCAAAGCGATGCGTAGCATTCGGCCATAGCGCCGAAAAATGACGCCAGAAGCCGGCAGCCGAGCTAGCCATCGAACAGGTCTGAATCGAAAAACTCTCTCAAGGAGACGCCGAGCCCGCCTGCGATGCGCTCGATATTCTCGATGGAGACGTTGCGCTTGCCGGTCTCGACTTCGGCGAAATAGGTGCGCGACATCTCGATGGAATATGCGAAGGCCTCTTGGCTCACGCCGAGCCCGGCCCTCAATTCCTTGACGCGAAGCCCCACGCGCATCTTGGGGCCTAGTTGAGTCATCGGCACCTCCTTACCGTCGGTGTCAATGATTCGGCCCTGTTCTATATAAGTCACACCTATATAAGTGACAATTTGAAATACAATACGGGAATCAGAGGATTTCAATCTGGGAGGAAGCACGATGAACATTGAAATCTCTAGGAGGGCGTTTCTCGCAGCGGGACCCCTCGCCGTCATGGGCTCGCTCGGGCTCGCCGGGTGCGGCAAGAGCAGCATCAGCGGCAAGACCCTCTACTACTACTCGGTTTGCGGCAGCGTGGCCCTTGGCAAGGTGTGCGCGAACAAGCCCGGATCCGCGTCGACGATCAAGTTCGAAGAGAGCACCTGGCACTATGTCGGCTCCCAGGAGCTCAGCGGCGATTGGGAAGCCGAGGGCGACGATGTGGTTCTGTCCTCCTCGCAGCTAGGCACCGTTACGCTCGTGAGGCAGGACGACGGGAGCTACGTGCCCTTGGGGTGCGAAGACTACGGCGAAAGGTACTTCGAGGACGAGTCGGCGGCAAAGTCCTACTACGACGAATACACGGCGGCCACGCCCGACAGGGTGAGAGACACACTGGAGAGTGCCACCTGGTCGGTGAAGAACCCGCCCTCGACCCAAACCGTCGCAGAGACGCTCTCGTTCGACGACGGCTCGCTCGCATTCACGAAGGGCGAATACCAGAGGAAGGGCTCTTACACCGACGCCCCGCGCGAGAGCTCATGGCTCGCCTCGGACCATTCCGGCGAATACGAGCTCGACGTGACCTCCCAGTGGGTGAGCTCGGACGGATCGTCGCCGCGACCCTTAATCTACGAGGGGACGATGACCGTCGGGGGCGAGGCGACAAACTTTAAGCTGTCCGACCGCAGGGGCTCCCTCACGCTAACCCTTTCCTCCGAGTGGAGCGCGGTGGTGTTCGTCAATGGAGAGTAGGCGCGACAGGGGCACCGAACCATGCGGAAACAGGCGACTCGTGGCGGCAATCATCACGCAAGCGAAGTCGAAGAGGAAGGCGATAGCGACGGCGGCCGTCCTGCTCGCCGCAATCCTCGCTCTCGCCTGGCCGCACGCCATGCCCATGGGAAATAAAGACGAAGGCAATTCGGCTGCGTCCATGCAGGGAGAAGCCGCGGGAACAACCGAAGAAGACAATGAGACGAGCTCCGTCGCGCGAGGCGACATGAACGAAGTCTCCGGACCGACGACCGAAGACGCCCAGGCTGGGGAAGCCGCTGCGAACGAGAGTAGGACGACGGGTAACGGCTCGAACGTCCCGTCGTCCGGGAAGAGCGGTAAGGACTCCGGCGGATCAGGATCGGGAAACTCCTCCGCGCAGGGAGCCGTCTCCCATCGGCACAACTGGGTTGCCCAGACCAAGACCGTCCATCACGACGCGCAGTACAAGACCGTCCACCACGATGCGCAGTACAAGACCGTCCACCACGATGCGGTTGTGAAGTATGTCAGCATTTGCAATAACTGCGGTGCGGATATTACCGGGAACGAAGCTGCTCATATTAAGAACTCGTTGCTTAATGGCGGTAACTGTGGTTCTTGTCATTCAGAAACTCGTACTGTGCAGGCGGCTTATGACGAACAGGTAAAGGTTTCCGATGCCTACAACGAACAGGTTCAGGTAAGTGCGGCATGGGACGAGACCGTGACCACCGGGTACAAGTGCTCGGGCTGCGGCGCCACGAAATAGCCCCCCGCCACCGGATTCCGGGTCAGAGCGTGTATATGCCGGACAGGAGCCCATCGACGGCAAACGCATAAATCCCAAAACTCGTCACGCACCCTCGAGTTTCCTTAAGCAAGGTTCCAAGGGGCAGCAGCCCCTTGGTGCGCAGGGGTGCGGGGATGGCGCGAGACATCCCCGGAAAACCGGCGTGGGCGTGCCATTGGCGCGCCCACGCCCTGTTGATGCAACTCACTCCCCTCCGGCGACGTACGTGGTCCGCCCACTCTCGCAGTCGATGCTTTCCACGTCGCCGCGCCCGATGCGGACGGCAGCCCATCCGCCCTCATCCCCCACCAGGGCATCAGCCTCGTCGCACGCCTCCGAGACGAGACGCTCGAGCCCGGGCGACCCTTCCGGCGCGACACCCACCTCATACGCCCCTCCCTCGAGATCCGTCTCGTACTCAACGACGACCGTCAGCTCGTTTCCCTCGCCCGGAACCTCGTCCGAGCAACCTACGGCGCTGCACTCGAACATCCCCATGGAGTTACCTCCTCCTGACGGCGCTGAGCGGCTTCGGGGAGAAGTGCTCGTCGCGCTCGACGACGGCGAAACCCATCGAACGATTCAGCTCGGCCATCTCCTTGAGACTGAAATAACCCAGCTCGTCATCGTAGCCCTCGACGAGGCCGAACGCCTCGTCCGTGCCGTCGAACTCGAGCAGCCACCAGTCCCATCCGTTCACGCACGAGAAGTAATGGACGTAGACAGTGGGGTCCTCCGCCCCATCCTGCTCGTAGAGCCCCGGCAGCCCCTCCGCAATCTCCCTCGTCATCAGCTGCTGCATGTCTTCCTCCGTTTCCGGGCACGTTGCCCTGAACATCTCGCCCTTGCGGGCAAAGCCGAATGGCGACGCCGCGCGTCGTCGTCGGCTTTGCTCCCTGCAAAGCCGCACCGGAGCGAAGACGGGTCAAGGGAGTCCATGACGACCTCCACCAACCGGAGCGAAGCAAAGGTTTGTGCGAGGTCTCATGGGCCCCTTGACGCGGCGAAGCGGAGGTGCCACCCGTGCAACGGATACGAGGTCATGACCGGCGAATGCCACCGAAACGTTGGAATCATGGATCAAGACTGAAGAGAGGCGACCGCCCCTAACGGACGGCCACCTTAGCGAGCCTTGCTAATTCGGTTCTGGTATATGATCCGAGACGCCCGCCGGGCAAATCCCGACGATCCTAGTGATAGTCGTTTGCGAAGGAGCCGTAGAAGAGCGCCTTACAGTCGACATCGCTGTAGCCCATCACGGCATCCTGCACATCGGATCGCAAGAGGTCGAGCACCTTGTACACGCCCTCGCCCATATCCCCGACGAAGAGTACCTGCTTGAACACGTCGGGATAATCGCGTAGATAGGTCACATAGCCCCTAAGCTTTGCCAGCGTGTCGCCGAGGAACTCGCCGTGCGGGTCGACGATAGACGGCCTGATCGTTCCGTCGCCGTCCTTCACGAAAAAGAGGAAGTCTGGATGCAGGGCTTTGCGTCCCACCGAAGACACGTACGGGATTGAGAACGCCTTGGCAGACATGCTGCCCGACGGATTGCGATAGAAGGCAACTGTGCGATTCTTTGCCAATTCATTCCTAACGATATAGTCTTCCGCCGGGTTCAGGTCGAGCGGGCAGAGGCCGTCCTCTTTCTGCACGATATGGTACGGATATTTAGCGAAGTCGTCCGATGTGCTGGTGGACGTGGGCCACTCTATCTTTGTGAGGCGCTTGCCCTCGGTTTCACGGGCCAACTCGTCGTAGCGCTGCTTCGCGGCATCGTTGAGGTAATCGTAATCGCCAGATCCATCGACCTTATCGAAGTATCCCTTTCGGCATTGAGCCGCCCAGCCCTCGAGCGCATCAACGATGGCCTGCGTGCGCACCGCTGCGGCAAGGCGCAGGTCGCACTCGGGCCGCCCAAGCTCCTTGAAGTTGGCGCGACGATACTCATTCGCAAACTCCTTAGTGAAATGCATGTCGGCGTCGCGGGCGGCCTTTCTGAGGCCCTCGGCGTCCGTGCGGGCCTCCTCTTGCTCCTGGTCCTCGGTCTCGTTGAGCTTGTCGAGCGTGATCTTGACGGTCTCGGCAACCTCAACGTCGTGCTTGGTTTCGCGGTACTCGTCCTCGTAAGCAACGATGTACCCCTTGAGCTTCTGGACGAACTGTTTTTTCACGTCGGCCGCGGCATTGACATCGAGGCCGGTCTCGACAAGCAGAGTCGCCGTCTTCACCAGGCTCTGGAATTCGTTCCTGGCCTTCTTCGGAATGCGCTGGACGGGGATGGAATCGAAGGCCGTGCGGATGCCCTGCCACTCCTGGTGCGTGAAAGACTGCTCGCGCTTGGTGGGCGGCTTGGGCTTTGCCATGGGCACGGGTTTTACGACCGAGACGGGCTGGGTCGGCTCGGTCTGTGTAGAACTTGGCTCAGGTGTCGCAGGTTGCTGCGGGGCAGGCGCTGCAACGTAGTTGCCCGTTGCGGGCTGAGGCGCCAGCTCCGCTTCTGGCGCCGGGACGTCGACGGGCCTGACCACCGAGGCAAGCGAGGACTGCGTTCCCTGCATGTCCAACGGCTCCTGAATCGCGATGCCGGCAAGCGGCGCCTGGTAGTCGGGTTGCGCCTGCCGCGCCGCCTCGATAGCCTTCTCGTTCTCCTCGTACGCCTTGAGCTCCTGTTGGTAGTCGGCTTCGGACTTGGGCGCAGCCGCCGTGATAGTCACGGGGTTGAGAACGATGTTCTGCTTGCCGATGGAGCTCTCGCCCATGTCGTCCTTGCGGCCCATGAGGTAGTCGACCACGTCCTGAGTGCTCTCGGGATTGAACTGGGGCAGGTAGCAGGCGACGGAGTTCAGAAGATCATCGGATTCGATGCGCCGCGCAAGTGGAGTGCGTACCATACGTCCCACGAGCTGTGCGATATAGGTCGAGTCCGAACGCCTGCGCTGCGAGAAGATGACCTCCGCTCGCGGGCAGTCCCATCCGTTGGAGACAGCCTCCTTGGCGAAGAGCACGCGAATGCGCGAGGTGTCCTGAACGAACTCGGGCTCGACATAGGGAATGAGGTATTTTCCCGCCGCGATGTCCTTATGCTCGCCGAAGACGTTGGCGAACGACATCGCCTCGGAAAGGCCGGGAACCAGGCCCGTGATCTGGTCACACATCTCAGCCAGGGCCGAGTTGCTCACGTTGTCCGCCGCTTGAATGAGCAGCAGCGGGTTGACGGGACTCTCGCCCTCACGGGCGCAGTACTCGCCCCACTCGCGGCAGGCCAGGGCATAGCGCTCGCACGCCATAGTGAGGTACTGGTGCTCGACTGGGTCGTCCTTCTCTGGCACGCGTAGCTCGATGATGTCCTTGAGCAGACCTGACTCCTGGACCTCGCGAGGGGTCACAGCGACCTTTGGCATACGCACGCGATCGGCGCGCTGGTCCATGGCCGCCTCGAACCTCTGCGGCGTGGCAGAGACCCCGACGACGATGGGCATCGCTGCACGGCCGTCAAGCCCATCAATGAGGCTGGCGTAGATCGTCGCAGTGCCGCGCTCGCTCGAGGCATTGGCCCCCAGGCCGCGATGAGCCTCATCTATGAACAGATAGAGGTTGCGCTCCGGGTCCCTGATGGTGCGGTCAAGGATGTCCCAGAACACGCGGCCGGAGTTGACCTCACTACCCTTGGTGAGCAGGCCGTTCTTACTGAGCAGGTCCTTGCTGAGGAAATAGACGTGGCGCGGCTCGAGAATGTCGTGCGCGGCTCCGAAGTCGTTGGTAATTGTGACCAGGTGGCGCCTGTCAAGGATGCTGTCTGCTAGCTTGTCCGCCACGTTGGAGAAACGTACGCTCGTCTGCTCGTTCAGGCTCGGGGAGTCCGAGAGCCAAAGAACGACGGCATGCTCGTCGGGCCTGAGGCCCAAATCGTCGTCTCCGAAGAAGAGCGCTTCGATCGTCGCCGCGCACATGACTGTCTTGCCCGACCCCGTGGGGGATGCGAGGCATATCGAGGACAGCTCGCCGTCCTGCTCGTAGCGTCGGCGCATCGACTGCAACTTGTTCGCCAGGGTCGCGACCGCACCGGCTTGGAAATCCTTAAGTTCGACTCTCATGTTTACCTCACCGCATCCTCGGCGGCAATCTTGAACGATTGCAGGTAGTTCTCGTACAGGCGGACGACGTCGAGCCCAGGCAATTGTGCCTTGACGGAGGCATATCGAGCCGTGTCGTCCGTGATCACATAGGCGCATCCTATGCTGGCATTCTGCTTGACGGCGTCTATGAAAGCGCCGACCGAAGCAAAGTCGAAAAGGACGGCGTAGGCGTCGGCCATGGCAAAGCCCGGCTGCTCGTGCTTGATGATGCTGCCACGCGAACCAGCGCGCAGCCAGAGCAGGGGCGCGATCTCCTCGAAGGCCACGCCCAGCTCGACGGCGTCTGGGTCTTCGTAGGTGAGGTCAAAGAAGACGGCATTTTCCTCGAAGCCGTCGGCCATGGGGAACTCGTCGGTGAACTTGTAGTCACCCTTGATGGGATCGCCCTCGGGCGTCTTGCCCGTGATGGCCGCCGTGACGCGAGGTTTGGTAACGTACTGGCAGATGCCCAGTGCTTCCCATTCGGGGTCGCCCTGGCGAAGACCGCGCTTGGTGAGCTTTTTGGATTCGTCCTCGGAGACCTCGTTGTTCGTTACGCTGATGGAACGCCTGCGCCCGCCGTCCTGATGGTTCAGACGCATGACGGCATGTGCCGTGGTGCCCGATCCCGAGAAGAAATCGACTACAAGGGCGTCGGGCTTGTCGGCAACAACGGAAGCGATTGAGAGCTCGGTCGCATAAAGGGACTTTGGAAATGTGAAGCGCCTATCGCCGATAAACTTTTTGATATATCGGCTCCCGTATTCACCGGCAGAGAACTGCGTGCCACTCCAAACGGTTGTTGGAATGGCAGAGCGTTCTCCCCGCTCTTCGAGAAGCAGGGACCCATCCTCAGCCTTGCCGATGAGTTTAATTTCTCCATTCTTGAGACGCTCCTCTTGGGAATCTCCTAGGTAAAGGAGGGAGTACCGATCACTCTTTTTGTTGTACTCACCTACTTTTGCGCACCCGCGATCAAGCTTGGCCTGTAGAGCATTCTGGGAGATCCTCCAAGTCGCCTCTCGGCCATCGGTCCTAATAGGCCAAACTGCCCTGAGACCCGTTTTTGTCGGTATCTTTGTCCAGTCTTGTTCAAGGGGGAGAGAAGCGCCGAGCTCCTTAATTGTCGCGGTCTTCTCATCGATATAGATGGGATAAAAGAGGTTCGGCCTTGCGGTGCGAGCGGCATTGGGACCGCCCCTCAGCAGCCACTCCCAACGTACCTTACGTTGGGAGCGGCTGCTTGACGCGTCATCAGCCACTTTTTCCTCAAGTTCTCCGAACTCAACGGAATAGAGCCTGCGGTCCACTTGGCACGGCGCGGCGGTACCAAAAAAGCAAAAGACAGCGTACTCGTCAGCTCTCTTGAACTGGTTGCCGCGGGCAACCCCGTTCTTGTTTATGGTGATTGAAACCGTCTGGATACCGGTCGCGTTGGGAAAAACGCTCTCTAAAAGAAGCTCAAGCCTTGCATACTCCTTCTCGTCAATCGTCACGATGAGCACGGAATCGTTGGGGTTGAGCAGCTGCTTGGCGAGCTTGAGGCGGCGCTCCATAAAGGCAAGCCACTTGGAGTGGCGATAAGCGTCGGAGCCGTCGACGTAATCGTTGTTATATTTCCAGTCGCGGGCGCCAGTGTTATAGGGCGGGTCAATATATATGCAGTCCACTTTGCCTGCATAGGCAAAGGCCAAGGTTTCAAGAGCATGGTAGTTTTCGCCGTTAATGACTACTTGATAGGGCTTATCGCCACCGCGCTCGACACACCCAGTCTCTTTGAGGCCAGCATAAATCGGCTGGTCATACTCAGCAACAGGCACGACATCGTCGACAGCAACGGAGCGGGGCTCACATTCGTTTTCGTCATATGAGGGCGATTGATATGGCTTTAGATCAGCAACCCCCCCGAACGGCATTTACCAACCATAGCAGTTGGGAGCTAGAGTCCTCTTTTTTACCACGCTCGGGAAGCACCTGTACGACATCGCCTTCCATGATAGGTTTGCCATAAAGGCGAAGTCGCTCTGGACGGTTGTGTTCAAATACAAGCCCAAACTGGCGCTGTGCCGCAAAGGCGCGGATATCGGCAGCGAGCTGGCGATCGCCCAGCTTGACAGCGCGATCAACAAGGTTCTGAACGACTGCTTGCGCCGTCTGAGACATCACTTCTCCCCCTTGCACTTCTCGTCAATCCATTCGCGCAGGACTTTAGCCACCGTCTTATCCTGGCGCGCGGCATAGGACTTAAGAGCCCGCTTATCCTCGCGGGTTATCGAGAGCGTGAACTTATCTAGCTCCCTTTCAGCATGAACAGCCTGATCTTCCTCCATGGTCGCCCCTCCGAATTGACCTGTTCTACATTCCTTAATTGACCGAAATCATTTTACTTCAGAATACGTAATTACGTAATTACGTAGACTAATTTGAGCCATGCAGCACTCAATCACTAGTCAGTATTCGTTGACAAATTGCTGGGGATAACGAATATATCGAGGTAGACACCCGTTTTTGCCGTCTGTGAGTACCTGCAAATCGATACCCAAAACGTCGTGAGTACATTTTGAGTACCAGTCCGAGCGGCCTCTTGCGGACGGACGCAATCTGCCGGTCAGCATTAATTAGAAATAAATTGATGGCGTTGCTTCGGTAATTGAAAGCACTTTAAAACATACCAGCAAACAATAATCCCAGCTAAACAGCTTGAGAGATTGCGTGGCTGGTTTGTATGTACCACATACACCACAATGCATAAGCACCCATGGCACGCAAATAAAAAACGAGGGAGGCCGTTTCCGACCTCCCTCGCAAAGGGTCTCTGATTATTCCCACTCGATGGCTTTGGTTCTGCCGTCCCGTCATTCCAGTTGCATCCAGTTTTCGGCATCGACACGGAACGCGTGCCGCCGAATGACGCGATGTCGCGTTTCGTCGGCTTCGGGGACAAAAGTTGGGACAACCTCAAAAACTTTTTTCAAACTCAGGGCTTTGAGTTTTTGTTTTTGTCCCAAAGTGCGCGGCGGGTCGCCTTTGGAGGCTCGATGGCGCCGAAAACGCCCGTTTTGAAACTCAACCGCCCTTTTGCCTGCAAGCCGCCAGCTGCAATCGCAAGTGAATTAACGCGAGTGGCTTGCGCGCCATTTGCAAAACCCCAGGTCGCAGGTCTTCGCCATTCGTGAACAAAGTGAGTAGTCTCAGGTGGCTTGCTTATGAGTTGGCGAACGGGCCTTCAGGATCCAGGGCAAACATGCTGGTAGAATAGGATTCTCAAATCAATGACAGGAGAACGAGCATGGCCGAACCCCACGATAGGAAGCCGATCCTCACGATCGAGCAGCAGATAGAGCACCTC
>CAKUEZ010000031.1 GCA_934646965.1 uncultured Collinsella sp.
TGGGCGGCGGAAAGCTGATCCTGCGTTGCCTGCGAGGCGGCATAGGCCGCGACGGGGGAGAGCATCGGCGTGGCCGTCAGCGCAACGGCGAGCGCGGCGCTCGTGATAATGCGAGCCGGCTTCGACGCGATGAGCGCTGCGGTGCGATGGTTCGAATGCTGCATCCAGTCCCTCTGCAATCAATCGTAGGTTATTGGTCGAGCTGTATTCTACTACTGCTTTCGACCTCAACTTGAACCTTAAAGGTTTCAAAGGGTCAAGTTGAACTTGAGGCTTTGGCCTTGACCTGCAGTTATAGTGAATTGTTGAGAAACCATAGAGTTCAACTTTAACGTTACGGAACGCTGCTTGGCCCTGATTTTTGACTGTAAAAGCAACCTCGACGTGGGGTTTTGCAACTACAGGGTTCCATCGCGGCGGGCCTGTTCGACCTCTTGGAGCGCCTCGGCGGGGGTGAAGGAACAGGTGCCGTCGCCGAGCTTGACTACCTGGATGTTGTCTTCGGTGCCGACCTCTCCGCCCTGCAGCACGACGCCGAAAATGCCCTCGTGGGGAAAGATGCAGTCGCCGGCAAGGTAATAAATGGCGCAGCGAGTGTGGCAGACTTTGCCGATCTGGCTGATTTCGACCAGCACGTCGCGGCCAATTCTGAGTTGCGTGCCGAGGGGGAGCGACAGCAGGTTGATGCCCTGGGTCGTAAAGTTTTCGCCAAAGTCGCCCTCGTGAACATCGAGGCCGCGTGCCTGGGCCGTTTGGATCGATTCTGCAGCCAAAAACGAGACCTGGCGGTGCCAGTGCCCCGCGTGAGCGTCGGAAGCAAGGCCAAACTGCGCAATGACAGTATCGTGCCCATCGGCGACGGGTGCCTTGCGCGTTCCCTTGTGCGGCGAGGTATTGATCGAGACGATTCGCGCCGGCCCGTTATAGGCATCGTTTGCGGTGCGTAGGGGAGTGGCTGCTTTTGCCCGGTCGGAAAGCTCGCGCTTAGCCGCGTCGAGAATAGGGTTGATGGTTTGGTCTTGCGGCACGCCTGGGCCCTTTCATTGAAGCTGATATCGGGTTCATCCTACAACATTGGTGGGTACATTGCCCGCCTGTCGTACAACGGTGCGCGCCGCTGTGCGACAGGCTCGCATGGATAGATACGGTGGATGTTTGGGAAGGAGCGGGCAAGCACGCTAAAATAAAACGGTTGCTCAAAGACCGCCCGTTCTGGGGCAGTTCTAGATAGGAAGTTTCCATGGCATTGCAGTTTACAGAGCGCGAGTTCATCCCCGTGCTGCTCGGCGGCGACATCAACGCGTATTCGGTAGCGCGCGCATTTTACGAGGAGTATCAGGTTAAGAGCTTGGTCTTTGGCAAGTACCAGACCGGCCCCGCGTATCGCAGCCAAATTATCGATTACACGCCTAACGTGGATATCGATACCATGCCGGTCATGATCGAGACCGTCAACGGCGTTGCGCAGGCTCATCCCGATAAGAAGATTATCCTTATGGGCTGTGGCGACAACTACGTCGCGCTTGCCGCGCAGGCGCAGGACGCCGCTAAGCTCGCCTCGAACGTCATCGCGCCCTACGCCCCCTACAGCATGCTCGAGCAGTGCCAGAAGAAGGAAATTTTCTACGAGCTGTGCGAGAAGCATGGTGTGCCCTATCCGCACACGTTTACCTTCACCATGGCGATGCTCAATGCTCAGGGTGAGGCGTCTGCCGAGGTGCTCGACCAGATCGACTTCCCCTTCCCGATGATCCTGAAGCCCTCTGACGGCATCATGTGGTGGGAGCACGAGTTCGAGGGCCAAAAGAAGGCCTACGAGATCGCCGACCGCGCCGAGCTGGAACAGGTCATTCGCGATGTGTATGCCAGCGGCTACACCGATGACCTTATCTTGCAGGACCGCGTGCCCGGCAACGACGAGTACATGCGCGTGCTTACCAGCTATTCCGATCGCAACGGCAAGGTCCGTATGATGTGCCTGGGTCACGTGCTGCTCGAGGAGCATCAGCCCCACGGCGTCGGCAATCACGCCTGCATCATCACCGAGCCCAACGACGAGCTCATGGGTGGCGTACGCAAGCTGCTCGAGGACCTCAAGTTTACGGGCTTTTCCAACTTCGACGTCAAGTACGATGAGCGCGACGGCTCGTTTAAGTTCTTCGACTTCAACACCCGTCAGGGCCGCAGCAATTACTATGTCACGAACAGCGGTTTTAACGTGGCTAAATATGTGGTGGATGAGTACGTCTACAACCGCCCGTTTGAGCCGGAGTTCGTGACGGCGCAGGACGAGGCCCTGTGGATGGTCGTCCCCATGGGCGTCGTCGACAAGTACGTGAAGGACCCCGAGCTGCGTGCGAAAGCTCATCGCCTGGCCAAGGAGGGCAAGGGCGCCGACCCTTCGTTTATGAAGGGTGACTTCGTCTTTAATCGCTGGTTGCGCATGTGGCACACCAAGCTGCGTCACTTTAAGCTGTTCAAGACGTATTACAAGTAGATGAGCACGGCGCCCGTCCGGTATGTATCGGGCGGGCGCGGGTATGATACGCGCAGTTGCGCAGGCGTCACCAAGGAGGCGGCGATGGAAAAGCTGGGAGTTATCGGCGGCATGGGCGCCGAGGCCACGTCGTATTACTACGACCAGGTCGTGCGCCATACGGCCGCCACCTGCGATCAGGAACATATCGACATGGTGGTGCTTTCCAAGTCGACCATGCCCGATCGCACCCTGGCCATCAAGACCGGTGAGCACGGCAAGCTGCTGGCGACCATGAAGGAGTGCGCTCAGGCGCTCGAGACGCTGGGCTGCGCGCACATCGCCATTCCCTGCAACACGTCGCACTACTTCTACGACCAGATTCAGTCGTTTACGAAGGTGCCGATTATCCACATGCCGCGCGAGTCGGTACGCTACGCTCTGTCTGGCGCGGTGATGGGAGAGTGCGAGTTCGATCCCAATTTGAGTATGCCGGCCGAGCCGGTGCACAAGATCGGCATCATGGGTACCGATGGCACCGTGGGCGCGGGCGTCTACGGGCGCGAGTGCAAGGCTGCGGGCGTCGAGGTCGTCTATCCCAGCGAGAAGCGCCAGGCCGACGTGATGTCGCTCATCTACGACGACGTGAAGGCCGGACGCGAACCCGATATGGACAAGTTCGACCGCGTGATGTGGGAGTTCGCCCGCAGCGGCTGCGACCGCGTCATTCTGGCCTGCACGGAACTTTCGGTACTGCAGAAGTACCGCGAGATGCCCGAGATAACCCTCGACGCGATGGACGTCCTGGTGCGCGAATCTATCATCCGCAGCGGCGCACCCTACCGCCTCTAGCCCTCGACCTACCAAAAAGGGACAGGTTTATTTTGGCAGGTTTTATCTGGGGAAACAGTAAAGGCCTCGGCTCGTTTGGTGCGAGCAGAGGCCTTTTGCGTATGCCGGTTGCTGCTGGCGATTGCTAGAACAGGAAGCCGAGAACGATGAGGGCGATACTGACGATGAGTACGGCGACATCCGGACCCTTGATGGGATAGCGCTTGTACGAGCTTGCACGCGTGCGCAGGTAGAAGCCGCGCTGCTCAGCAGCAAGTGCGGTAGCGTCGGTCTTGCCCACGGAGCTCACCAGCAGCGGCACGCAGAGGGGCAGCATGAGCTGGATCTTCTTGAGGGGGTTCTTGGTATCGTACTCAACGCCGCGCGCGGTCTGTGCCTCCATGATGGCGTTCATCTCCTGGCTAAAGACCGGCACAAAGCGCAGCGCCGTGGTAAACGTGAACGCATAGCGGTACGGCACGTGCAGCACCTCCACACAGGCGTTAGCGAGGTCGCCGAGCTGCGTGATAGTGAGCATGAGGATAAGCGGCAGTGCCACGCCGAACAGGCGAAGCGCTGCCTTGGTGCCGGTGATGAGTCCATCTGCGGTAATCCAGGCAAAGATGGGGGCTCCGGTGCGGATAAAGACGGTCTGCAGGACCAGCATGATCAGCGAGAGGGGCACCATAAGCTTGACGAGCGAGACGAGGCCTGCGGTCGATTTGACGTAGATGCCCAAGATAAAAGTCAGCACAAGCAGGGCGATTAGGAGCACATAGGTGTCGCCGAGGAAAGTCGCCAAGATAATAGCCGCGGCTAGGGCAAGCTTGGTCACGGGGTTCAGCCGATGCAGCAGCGAGTCTCCGGGCACGTAGTCGATCACGTTAGTCATGGTTGAGCATCTCCTTTACCAGGTCGACCAGATCGGAGACCTGACTAATTCCGGCAAATCGGGGCGAAACGTCGCGTGCAAGTTCCTTGGACAGGGCCACAACCTGCGGCGGCTCCACGTAAGCGGCGCGCATGAGGGCATCGTCGGCAAAGATCCGGTCCGCGTCGCCGCGCTCGAGGATATGCCCGTCAGCCATGACTACCAGGCGCTGGGCAAAGTCCGAGACGACCTCCATGTCGTGACACACCATAATCACGGCGCAGCCGCGCTCGGCCATCTCGCTCACCGTCTCCATCACGGTCATGCACTCGCGGTAATCGAGGCCGCTCGTGGGCTCATCGAGCAGAACCACCTGCGGGTCGAGCACAACCACGGACGCCAGGGCGACCATCTGTCGCTGTCCGCGCGAAAGTGAGAACGGCGATTCGTCCAAGGGGAGTCCAAAGCGCTCCGCCGCTATCCGTGCGCGCTGGCGGGCCTCGTCGGCGGTGACGCCGTGCAGCTCAAGGCTAAAGGCAATCTCGTCGAGCACGGTGTCGCGGCAGAGCTGGCGGTCGGGGTTCTGGAACAGCGTCGCGCATTTTGCAGCAATCGCGCTGGTGGGAACGTCGGCAGTGTTCATCCCCGCCATATGGACGGTTCCCGACGCCGGATGCAGAAGGCCGTTCAACAGCTTGGTGAGCGTGGTCTTGCCGGCACCGTTCTGGCCGATGACGCCCACGAGCTCACCGGGATAGACGCGCATGTTGAGGTTGTTGACTGAGGCGCCACCATGGGGGTAGGCAAAGGTCACATCGGTGAGCTCGACTACTGGCTCCTGATTGGCGCCGCGGGGGACCGTCGGGATATGGGGAGAGGTCTCGGGCGTATCGGCGGGCGCGTCCTTGCTCGTTGCATCTGCAAGCAGGGACGAGATGAGCTGGTGCGCTTCGGAAACATTGAGGCAGGGTGCCTGGCCGCTCGGCAACAGGCCGGCTTCTGCCAGGCTGTTCGCGACGCGCGCGACGCGGGGACTGTCGACACCCATCTGGCGCAGCTGGCTGGCGTGGGCAAAGACCTGGTGGGGCTCGCCGTCAAACGCGAGCTTGCCGTCTGCCATGACGAGCACGCGGCTGCAATACTTCGACAGCAGCGCGACCTTCTGCTCGATAACAACCACGGTGATGCCGTGCTCGCGGTTGATTTGGCGCAGGGTGTCAAACACAAGCGTGGAGCTTGCCGGGTCGAGCGCTGCCGTGGGCTCGTCAAGCACGAGCACGTCAGGCGCCATGGCGATGATCGCGGCGATTGCGACCTTCTGCTTCTGCCCGCCCGAAAGCGTGGCAATCTCGCGGTGGCGCAGATCGCTAATGCCGACGGTCGCCAGCGTCTGGCTGATGCGCTCCTCGATCTGGTCGTGCGGCATGCCGAAGTTTTCGAGGCCAAAGAGCATCTCGTCTTCAACGATGGGTGCAACCATCTGGGCGTCAATGTCCTGCAGCACGCTTCCCACCACGCGTGAGATATCTGTGAGGGTGATCTCGCAGGTGTCGCGGCCATCGACGAGTGTGGCTCCAAAGAGCTTTCCGGTGTAGTGGTGGGGGATGGCTCCGCTCATAACGGCGGCGAGTGTCGATTTGCCGGCACCTGAGGGGCCGATGATGCCCACAAACTCACCCTTTTCGATGGTGAGTGAGACGAGATCGAGGGCATTCTGCGCCTCGTGACCATAGGCAAACGAGACGTCATCGAGCTTGATGATGGTATTGCTGGAGCTCATGGGGGCCTTTCTATCGTAAAAGAGCACCGACCGCAAAACGACCGGCGCTCAACATGTGTGCCTGCGTGAGGCTCGTCGGCTACTTAGTCGTTGAGCTTGAGGGCCTTCTTGATGGGGATGTAGAGGGCAGTCACGATGATGGCATTGGCAACACCGGTGGCGGCGACGACGGGAGCCATGACGCCCATGAAGGCCGGGTTGTTCATGACGCCGAAGGAGAAGATCGCGGCGTAGATCATGCCGGAGATGAAGGTGACAACAAAGGTGCCGACGAGCGGGAGCAGACCCTTGGCCTTTGAGTTGGCGAGCACGGAGACGAGCAGGGCCATGACCATGGCGGCGACGGGCTCAGCAATCAGGTCGGGGCCCTTAACAGAGGCGGTGATCTGGATCACCACACCGGCGAGGAGGCCGATGATCGCGGATTGGCCGATGTTGGGCTTGATGATGAGAATCTCGAGGCAGAAGGCTGCGATGATGAATTCGGGTGAGAGGAAGCCTCCGGTGAGCCCGCTGAAGAACTTGGAGACGGTCATGTTGAGGACGAAACCGGCGGCGAGGAGGATTGCGTAGAGAGTGAGTGCCTTGAGGTCGAGCTTGCCATGGTCGGCGGTCTGGACGGTGCGGGGCTGAGCGGCGGTGGTGTTCTGAGACATGGTGAAATTCCTTTCGGAAGGGGAGTGCAAGAGATAAAAGCGGAGGCGCGTGATGCGAATGCGATCGGGCTCGAGATAGAAAAAGGCCCCCGGTCGAAACCGGAGGCCTTCCAATCACCTAGAGCGCAAAAACAGGCGTGAGGGGCTCACTGTCGACCGATCGTATTCGCATCACGCCACCACCAGTTGTTGAGAGACTTCATCGTGTTCTTCATGCCGGTGGCTCCTTTCGTGATGCCGTGGCGCGGTCGCACCTTGTTGCTGTTGCGCTGCACTATAGCACAGCGAAGTGTGTGCGGGAAAAACTTTTTTGGAAAGATTTCAGCGATGTTTCCCGCCGGTCAAAAAGGCGGGCTGAGCGGGCGGGACGGCTTATGCGCCCCGCCCGTCTCTTAGAGCGTGAGGGCCTTAGGCCTTCTTGCGACGATAGATCACATAGGCGCAGACACCGATGATGACGACAGCGCCAACAGCCATGGCGGCCATGTTGTTGCCCTCGGACTTCTCCTCGGTGGCCTCTTCCTTCTCGACCTCGGGCTCGGCTACGTCCTCATCGGAGAGGGCCTCGTCGGCGTAGGTGATGGACTCGACCAGGCAGTCGTTGTCGGCATCGTAGTCGCTCGGGACGAACTCCTCGGAGAAGTCGCCCTCCTTGAGGTAGTCGCGCATCTCCTCGAGCATGGCCTTGCACTTAACGTAGGTGTTCTTGGTGGCAGCCTTACCGGCCTTGTTGGCCAGAGCGGTGCGGGCCTCGGTGCCCTCGGTAGCCTGCATGGCCTCGTCGACGGTTAGGTTCTGCTCGATGAGTTCCTTCTGCAGGGCGTCGAGATAGGCGCGGACGCCGGTGGCGCAGTGGTCGCGGTTCTCATAGGCGAGCGTGTTGATGTCCATGAGAACGTAGTTGATGGAGTTCTTGGGCTCCTCGTTGTTCACGACATCTTCCTCTTCGCAGTGGTCGAAGGAGACATCCTGATCGCTGAAGTAGGGGCTGACCTCGGTGAGCAGTGCGGAATAGAGGGGGATAGCGACGGAGAACTCGGCGTTGGAGAGCATCTCCCACTGGATGGTCGCGATCTCGGGATCCATGCCCTGACGGATCTGGAAGGTATGGATCTCGGTGTTGCGGTTGGAGCCGATGGCATAGGCGCCGTCGGTGTTGGCGTTGAGGCCGGCGACGTTCTCGCCGCGAGCGGCGAAGGAGCGAATCATCTCAAAAGTGTTCCAGTCGGACTTGCCGGGCTGGAAGAACAGTGGCTGCATCTCGTGGACCAGGGCGCCGGTCGTGGCGCGAGCCTCTTCGCGCTCGTCCTTGACGATTTCGTAGTCGGTGCCCTCGGCGAGCGGAGCCATGAAGTAATCGCGGCCCTGGATATAGCGAGACCACTGGTGCATACCGGCCTCGCCGATCTCCTCGCCGTAGGTCTTGGCGACGTCGAACTTGCCGTCGGTGTACTCGGCAAAGCCCTTCTCCTTAGGCATGGACTCGATGCCCTCGGAGTGGAGGCAGTTCTCGGTGTCGTCGAGGTCGACGTTATAGGTGAGGTTGCCGATATTGGGGTTGAGTGAGGCGATGTCATCGGCGAGCTTCATGGCAATCCACTGATGGCCGGAAAGCGCGGCGAACAGCCAGGTCTCGGTGTTGTCGGCGATGATGATCTGGTCGTTGGAGCAGACGCCCTGCTCGTCGATCAGGCTGCCGATGAGCTCGACGCCCTCGCGGGCCGTGGCGCTCTCGCCCAGGATGACGCTGGCATAGCTGTACTCGCCAATGCCGGTCTCCTCGGTGATGGGGTCGGCCTTCTCGGCCTTCTCGTTGTAGGAGGTGCTCAGCGTGGCAGAGCAGGAGACGCCCTTCTCATTGATGCCGGCCTCGGAATAAGCGTCGTAACGATCTTCCCACTGCGAGGGGTTGTCGCGAACGAAGGTGTAGCGGTAGGTTGCGCCCTTGGACTTGTACTCAAAGCCGGACTCGACCGAGGTGTACTCGTTGCCGTCCTTGTGTGCGGGCTCAATGCCAAAGTGCTTGACATAGCGCGGACCGAAGTCCTCGGAGCGGCCGTAGTACGTGTTGCCGTCTGCCGTGAGCTTGCTGCCCATGTAGATCTGGGTGCAGGCGAGCGCCGAAGTCGGCATGGCCATAATGGCTGCAGCTCCGAATGCAAGGCCGCAGCCAAGCTTCTTGAGCGTGTTGACGGGATGAGTAAACCTCATGATCCCTCCCAACTGTTGAGACCCCGCAAAATGGTGCGGAATCTCAGCTAATAAATACATCTATTAGCCTATAGGAAGTCAAAAGAGTATTCATCTATTTCGATGAAATACTCGATGAGCGTCCTAAAATATGCGATGAGCGGATAAGAATACTCATTTTGTAGCTTTAGTTAAATAAAGGCCCCCTGCAATTACTGTAGCTGGATAAAGCGCCTTGCACGGGTTACAAAGAAAAATCCCCCGCTGTTTTGCAAATGCATAAACAGCGGGGGAGACGATAATTGGATGAATATCATACCAATGTGGAATTACTTCTTCCGGCGGTGGATTACGTTAATCGCATAGCCGACGAGCATGGCCAGAACAATGACGATAAAGCCGAGCAGTGGATTGTCGTTCATGGGGTCCTCCTATTTACCGAGCGGTGAGAATTCGTCGACGATGAGGTCGAGACATTGCGGAAGTGCGCGGGCGCCAAAGACGCCGGAGTTGCTGGAGATGATCTCGCCATCGAACTGCATGCCCAGCGACGGCGTGCAGGTAATCTTGGCTTCCTTGGTCTGGATGATCTTGAACTGCGGACGGCCGAGCACCTTGCCGGCGGGGTCGAGCGCAGCGGTGATCACGGTAGGCAGCAGCTGCACGGTTTTTACGGGTTCGATGACCGCGATGTCGACCATGCCGTCATTCATGCGGCAGTCGGGGAACAGGTTGATGTCGTTTTGGATGACCGAGGTGTTGCCAGCCATGCAGCAGATGCCATCGAGCTCCTCGACAATGCCGTCATGCTCAATCGTAAAGTGCGCCACCGTGGGGTTGGGCGTGGCGAGCGCCGACAGGAAGTAGGCGATCTCGCCGATGTCGTTCTTGGTGGGGGCGGCCTTCATCATGATCTCGGCATCGTAGCCCGAGCCGGCGATGATGATGAAGCCGTGGCGCTTCTCGTTGCCGTTCTCGTCGAGCCAAAAGAGCTCGCCCATGTCCGCTTTGACGGTACGGCCGTCGCGGCAGGCCTTGGCGAGCGCCGCCGCCTCGGGGGCATTGCCGATATTATTGAAGAACAGGCAGGCCGTGCCGGAGGGGAAGACGAGCGTGGGGACGCCGCATCCGCGCATTTGGTCGAGCACGTTGGAGACGGTACCGTCGCCGCCCGAGATCACCACGCGGTCGAACTCGCGCACGTCTGCCACGGCGTCCTCGGGCTCCATGCCATCGCCGATAAAGCGCATCACGACCTCGTCGCCGCCCTGTGAGAGGGCGTGCGTGAATGCGAAGATTTCATCTGAGCTGGGGCCCGATGCCGGGTTGTGGATGATAAGGCAGCGCATACTTACGTTCCCGTTCTGTGACTAACCGAGTATAGTTGTAGAGCAATGCCGATATCCTACCCGTGTTTTTCGGGCCTAACCTTATTTGATGGGTTGATATGTACATTTCCACACATCAGGCTCTACTCGACTTTTGCCAGCGCGCCCGTGAGTTCGACGCGATTGCCGTCGATACCGAGTTTTTGCGCGAGCGCACGTTCCATCCGCGCCTGTGCCTGGTCCAGATTGCCACCCCTGCCGAGAGCGTCGCGGTCGACCCCCTGGTGATCGACGACCTGTCGCCGCTCGCCGAGCTTATGGCCGACGAGAGCGTGACCAAGGTTTTTCATGCCTGCTCGCAGGACATGGAGGTCATGCTCCATACTGTAGGGGCGTTGCCGCGTCCGATTTTTGACACGCAGGTCGCTGCTGCCTTTTTGGGCGAGCGCCAGCAGATTTCCTACGGCGCGCTCGTGCAGACGTTTTGCGGCGTCTCGCTGCCCAAGACCGAGTCGCTGACCGATTGGTCGCGCCGCCCGTTGACCGACAAGCAGATTGAGTATGCAATCGATGACGTCAAGTACCTGATCGTCGCCTATACCGAGATGATGAGCCGCCTGCGTGAGCTGGGCCGCGTGGATTGGGTGCTCGACGAGCTGCGTTCGCTGGCCGACGAGTCGCACTATCGCGCCGATCGCCACGAGGCATTCCGCAAGGTCAAGCGGATCAACTCGTGCAGTCGCCACCAGCTGGGCATCGCGCGCGAGCTCGCCGCCTGGCGCGAGGACCGCGCCGAGCGCCGCAACATTCCGCGCAAGTGGGTCATGTCCGACGACACGCTGTTGGCGCTCGTCAAGCGCAATCCCGTGCGTGTTGAGGAGTTCCGCAGCATTCGCGGTACCGATCAGCTGGGGGAGCGCGACGTGGACGGCGCGCTCATGGCCATCAAGCGTGGCGCAAGCTGCCCACACGACCGCCTGCCGCTCATGGTTCGCGGACATCGTCAGATCTCGCCGGAGCTGGAGAGCGTGACCGACCTCATGTACGCGCTCATCCGCCTGGTCGCCGAGCGTTCGGGCGTGGCGACCTCGGTCATTGCCTCGCGCGATGACCTGGCCGACTATATTGAGCATCCCGAGCAGAGCCCCCTGCGCGAAGGTTGGCGCTTTGAGCTTGTGGGCTCGCGCCTGGACGATCTGCTCTCGGGCAATATGGGGTTGACGGTGAAGGACGGCAAAATCGAGCTGCTATAGTTACGCGGTTTTGCCAGGCGCTGCAAACGTTCTAGAGCGGTAATGCCGAAACATCGATGCTGACTTGCTGGTCAGCTGAATGGGTAGAATGCCTCCAACGTGTAACTCGATTCGGAGGAATTCGCATGCCTTATTACTATGGATACGGCTTTGGTATCGACCCGCTGTACCTGCTGGTTGTTCTTGTCTGTACGGTGCTCGGTCTTGCCGCACAGAGCTATATCAACTCGACGTACAAAACCTGGTCCAAGGTTCGCTCGGACGGTGACACGGGTGCCGCGGTCGCGCGGCGCATGCTCGACGCCAACGGCTGCAACGCCGTGGGCATTAAGGGCGTTGCCGGCGAGCTCACCGATCATTACAACCCGCAGGACAACAACCTGTATCTGTCGGATGCCAACCGTTCGGGCGGGTCGGTCGCAAGCGTTGCCGTCGCCTGCCACGAGGCGGGCCATGCCGCCCAGCGTCAAAGTGGCTATGCCATGATGAAGGTGCGCACCGCCCTCGTGCCGGTCGTTAACTTTACCCAGAACGCCTGGACGATCGTGCTGCTCATGGGTCTGTTTATGAACCTTGCCGGGCTCACGACCCTCGCGCTGATCTTCTTCTCGTTTAGCGTGCTGTTCCAACTCGTTACATTGCCGGTCGAGATTGATGCCAGCCGACGTGCCGTGGCCTACATCGAGCAGTCTGGTATGAGCTCCAAGCAGGTCAACGGTGCCAAAAAGGTCCTGACGGCAGCTGCGCTTACTTACGTGGCGGCGGCACTCACCTCGATCATTCAGCTGCTCTACCTTATGGCTCGCTACAACAGAAACTCCAACCGATAACAAATGGGACTGACGGGCGCCGCGGGGGGATTCGTGTCCCCGCGGCGCTGTACCATGTGTTGGACTTGAATTTGCGCAGGGCCGGAGCCCTTGTGCACGATGACGAAAGGAGGCTGCGTGGCAGGCTGGAATCTAACCGGCAATGCCGTTTCCGCCGAGTTTGACGGATCGGACGAGCGGGAGCGTAAAGAGCTCAGCGTGAGCCAGGCGGTGGAGATCGCCGCCGGCGCGCTCGATGCGATTCCGCAGCTGAATGTCCTGGGCGAGGTCACCGGCTTTCGTGGCCCCAATGCCCGAAGCGGCCACTGCTACTTCCAGATCAAGGACGACTCGGCCGCCGTCGACTGCATCATCTGGAAGGGTGCCTATCTTAAGCGCACCTTCGATTTGCGCGATGGTATGCAGGTGAGCTTTAAGGGCAGCTTCAATCTTTATAAGCCCACGGGCCGTATGAGCTTTGTCGCCCGCTCGTTCTCGCTGGCGGGGGAGGGCCTGCTGCGTCAACAGGTGGCACAGTTGGCCGAAAAGCTGCGCCGCGAGGGGCTGATGGACGAGTCCCGCAAGCGTCGCATTCCGGTGTTTTGCTCGCGCGTGGCGGTCGTCACCTCGCTTTCGGGTGCCGTGATCGACGACGTCAAGCGTACGCTGCGCCGTCGAAACCCACTTGTCGAGCTCGTTTGCGTGGGTGCCAAGGTCCAGGGCGAGGGTGCGCCAGCAGAGCTTATTGAAGGCTTGCGCCGCGCCGCCACCATTACGCCGGCGCCCGATTGCATTTTGCTCGTGCGCGGCGGCGGTTCCTTCGAGGACCTCATGACCTTCAACGACGAGGACCTTGCTCGCGCGGTGGCGGCCTGTCCCGTGCCTGTGGTGACCGGTATTGGCCATGAGCCCGATACTTCAATCTGCGACATGGTGAGTGACCGTCGCGCTTCCACGCCCACGGCGGCGGCAGAATCCGTGGCACCGGCTATGACAGAGCTGGCGGATGTGCTCGAGACGCGTCATCAGCGCCTAGGTGCTGCGATGGCTTCGATGATCGGGTCGGATCAGGTCGATCTGGAGATGCTCGATCAGCGTGGTCGGCGTGCCTGGGATACCTATACGGCGCGCTTGGGCGATGCGCTCGATGCGGCCGCGTGCCGCCCGTGCCTCAACGATCCAACGTTTATGGTCGAGCGTCGCGAGTCGGAGCTTGCCCTGACGGCCGATCGCCTGTCGGGCGCCATTGCGCGCTCGGTCGGGGCATTCCGCTCGAGCTTCGAGCGTCTGCCCGAGCGCTTGGTCGCAAGCACTTCGGGGCTCGATGGCAAGCGCCATGCACTTACACTCGCGAGCTCCCGCCTGGAGCATCAGGGGCGCACGATGTTGAGCAAGCCTGCGTCTGACTTAGGCCGTGCAGCGGCCTCGCTCGACGCCCTGTCGCCGCTCAAGGTGCTCGCCCGCGGTTACTCCATCGCGTACAGCGATGACGGCGTGGCTACGAGCGCTAAGACGTTTAAGCCTGGTGACGCTATCCGCGTGCGCATGGCGGACGGCAACGTGGCGGCAACCGTCGATACGGTCGAGTAGACCGCGTTTCATTGTGATAGACCTTTAGGAAAGGAAACAGATATGGCAGAGAAGACCCCGGTCGAGCAGCTTACGTACAAGCAGGCCTCGCAGGAGCTGGAGCTCATCATCCGCAGCCTGGAGTCGGGCGACATGGAGCTCGAGGAATCGCTCGAGAGCTACACCCGCGGCGTTGAGCTTCTCAAGAGCCTGCGTACCCGCCTGTCCGATGCCGAGCAGAAGGTCTCGGTGCTCCTGAAGGATGTTGACGGCAACGACGTACTCGCCGACGGCGAAGCCGCCAACACCGAGGACAACCTCTCGTTCTAACCACCTCGCAGCCAACTTTGGGGTAGTCTTTTTGGGACGGGGCTTTTTTGACTACCCTTTGGCGACGGCTCACCGAGCGCTTGCGTTTGCGAAAAGTAGTCAAAAAAGCCCCGTCCCAAAAAGACTACCCTGGCCAGTTAGAAAGGAACCAGCTATGTGTGATTGCATCTTCTGCAAAATCGCCAACCACGAGATCCCCTCGACCGTTGTCTACGAGGACGACCAGGTCATCGCGTTCGACGACCTTAACCCCCAGGCGCCGGTCCATACGCTCGTGATCCCCAAGAAGCACTACAGTGACATCGCCGACAACGTACCTGCCGAGACCATGGGCGCCATGGCCCACGCCATCCAGGAGGTCGCCAAGGCCAAGGGCCTGGAGGACGGTTTCCGCGTCATCTCCAACAAGGGCGTCAACGCCGGTCAGACCGTCATGCACTTCCACATGCACGTCCTCGGCGGCAAGAACCTGGGCGAGAACCTCATCTGAGGGCGCGTAGCCCGTCGACTTGGCTGCCTTTGGAGTAATCTATGCAGCTTTCTCAACTCGAATACCTTCAAGCGGTAGCGAACTATGGCGGCGTGCGCAAAGCAGCTCGCGCCGTTCATGTGAGTCCGCAGGCTGTTTCGTCGGCAATCAAAAAGTTGGAATCTGAGTATCAGATTGTTTTGCTCGACCGATCGGCGGGGGAGGCTGTTTTGTCTCCGGCGGGTCGAGAATTCGCGCGTCGCGCACGCATGATCCTGGCGCAAGTCGGCGATCTCAAAAAGTACGCTCAATCGAGGAACGACGGCGTTTCGCCCGACGGCCATTTTCGTCTTTACGCCCCCTGCCTTCATGGGCGGGGGCGCCTTTTTGCCGAAAACTGGTATGACTCGTTTGAACGCTCGTACCCTCAGATTCACCTTGATGTGTGGCATCAGCCAACGGCTACATGCTTTGAATCACTTGTGCTTGGCATTTCGGATGCGGCCATCTCATTTGAGGAACCAAGGGACAGTGTCCTTTCTTCGAAATACTTGGGTGAAAAGGAGCTCAAGGTTCTTTCGTGCCCAGCGGGTCATCAATCTGTGGGCGCTATGACCGTTCGTGAGTTACTGGGCGGCAGGCTCGCTGTTCCCATTAATTTGTCACCCTGTCTCAATGCAATCAATCAATGCCCCGAAGCTCAGCTGGTTAATTTCCGTTTCCGCGATGTCGAATACGGAAACAGGGCGCAGACTGAGTTTCTTCAAGCCGGGGGATTGATATTGAGTCTTTCTGGCTCTTCTCTCGCATCAGATGTATTGGAAGTGAGCGAGTGCTCCATTGAAGGTTCGCGTGACGTAGCCTTGCCCATCTACTTTTGCTATCGACAAAATGCCTGGACCGATCGACACCAGACGGTATTTCTTCACCTATTGCGTCATCTTGCTTCGTGAAATTAATTGGCTTCGAGACGTCAAGTGATTATTGACGCCTTGTAACACATAGCTGACAGCTTCGCCCTCATGCTTTTCCAAGATTCCGATTTAGATTGCTGACTCTTGGAGGGCGGAGCATGAAAAACCGTACGGTTTTCCTTTATATGACGTTCGTTTTTCTGTCGAACTTCAGCACCATTTTGTATTTTCTGACGGTTTACCTTGAGTTTGTCGGCTTCTCGATGGTGGCGATATCCAGCATGATGATCGCCTACCAAGTGAGCAAGTTCATTCTGGAAGTTCCTACTGGCTATATTGCTGACAGGTTTGGTCGAAAGGTAAGTGGCCTCGTTGGCGTCGCGGGAATGCTCGGATATTACGCCGCTCTGCTTCTCGTCCGATTTCCCCTGCTTTTAATTGGCGCGTTTACTCTCAAAGGTTTTGCCGTTGCATGTGTGAGCGGATCCATCGAAGCGATTTATATCGATAGCGTCGCTCAGGACCAACTCGTGAGACTTAATGTCGTTGAGCGATTTGTCTTCTACGCGTCTTATGCTCTCTCCGCTTGTGTGGGCGGTTTCATTTCGTCCGCTGACGCGTATCTCATTGGGCTTTCGGTCGATATTATCGCAATGGTTCTGACATTGTTTGTCGTTGTCTGCATTCCTGAGATGCGAAGAGAGGGCACTGCGGCGACGCCTGAGCGTGGAAATAGCCCGAAGATGATTAGGGCCGCTATTGCGGGTAATAGCATTCTTCGGTCAGCGTTCATCATGGATTGTTCTCAAGCATTTGCTTTCGTCGCTCTGGAAGATTTTTTCTCACTGCTGCTTGCGAGCCGTGGAATGAATGCCGTTGCTTCGGGCGTGACCATTGCGGTCCAGCTCCTTGTCTCGGCCTCCATAGGGTTTATTGTGCCCGGTGTGATTGCCCATGTCGACAAGGACCGTTTTGCGCGCATTTGCGGCATCGCTCGCCTGGTATTAACTGCTTTGTTTTTGATTCCTCTTACTCCAGTTTGTTTGCTGCCCGTGTTCTATGTGCTGCAGACGGTTGCTTACTCGTTATTTGCTCCGATCAAATACTCAGCTTTTCAAAATGCCGCCGATTCATCGATGCGCTGTTCGTTGATTTCGGTTCAAAGCCAGATGGTGGCGGTGGGTGCTGTCCTTTTCTATCTGTTTAGCGCTGCGTTGAGTGGCATTGCGGGTATTCGGGTCGTATTGCTTGTTGCGCTCGGGATTTCTTGTCTGGCGTATATCCCCGCGCTGTTTCGTCTTACAAGTCAAAGGCCATGAGTATTTAGGCATCGATAACTTATATATCAACGCAATAAACCCGAGCGCGAGGGCGTTTGGGTTTATTATTGAAGCGTATGTAACCTGGCGGCGCCACACCGCCTGTTAGTAGGGAGACACATGAACGTTCTGGTCGTCAACGCAGGATCTTCGACCCTTAAGTATCAGGTCATCGATACCAAGTCCCACAAGGTGTCCGCAAAGGGCTCCTGCGAGCGCGTCTGCTTTACCGGCGGTACCTTCACCCACGCTGCCAATGGCTCCAAGAAGGTGACCGAGAACATCGAGTTCCCCGACCACAAGGTCGCCATCGAGGTCGTCCTGAAGGACCTCGAGGCCAGCGGCGTCAAGATCGAGGGCATCGGCCACCGCATCGTTCAGGGCGGTTGGTACTTTGGCGATTCCTCCCTCGTCGACGAGGACGTCCTCGCCAAGATTCGCGAGGTCGCCCCGCTCGCTCCGCTGCACAACAACCCCGAGGCCAACGTTATCGAGTTCTGCCTGGAGCAGTATCCCGACCTGCCCAACGTCACGGTCTACGACACCGCTTTCCACTTCAACATGCCCGAGGTCGCCAAGACCTACGCCCTGCCCAAGGACGTCTGCGACAAGCTGCACATTCGTAAATACGGCGCTCACGGCACCAGCTACCGCTACATCTCCAAGAAGGTCGCCGAGATGACCAACGGCGAGGCCCGCAAGGTCGTCGTGTGCCACATCGGCTCCGGCGCTTCCTTGTGCGCCATCGAGGACGGCAAGTGCATGGACACCACCATGGGCCTTACCCCGCTCGACGGCGTCATGATGGGCACCCGCTGCGGTTCCATCGATCCGGCTACCGTGTGCTACCTGCAGCGCGAGGGCGGCTACACCTTCGATGAGGTCGACGAGATGATGAACAAGAAGTCCGGCCTCATGGCCGTGACCGGCGGCAAGACCAACGACTGCCGCAACGTCGAGGAACTCGCCGCTGCCGGCGACCCCGAGGCTCAGCTCGCCTTCGATATGTTCGTCTACAAGATTGCCGCCAAGGCCGCCGAGATGGCCACCTCCATGTGCGGCATGGATACGCTGGTCTTTACCGCCGGCATCGGCGAGCACGCTCCGGCCGTTCGCGCCGGCGTGGCCGACCGTCTGGCCTTTATGGGCGTCAAGATGGACCATGCCCGCAACGCCCTGCGTGGCGACGGCGCTTGGTGCCTGTCCGCCAAGGATTCCAAGGTCAAGATCTTCGTCATCCCCACGGATGAGGAGTTCATGATCGCTTCCGACGTCGAGCGCATCGTTAACGGCAAGTAATTGATGCAAGGGGAGGGGACTGGATGGCCTTGTGCCGTTCAGCCCCTTTTTATGCGCTTTGAGCGAAGAGTTTAATAGAGAATTATTGAACTCTGATAACTTCTTATTAAGGATACGGCCCCCTTATAGGTTTGCCGACCGTACTGTAATCACGAAGGAGTCTCATGAACGTACTTGTTGTCAACGCCGGCAGCTCGAGCCTTAAATATCAGCTTTTGTCCACCGATACCCGCGAGGTTTTTGCCAAGGGCAACTGCGAGCGTATCGGCTCGGAGATGGGCATCTTTGGCCACTCCGAGAACGGTGGCGCCAAGCAGACCGAGGAGATTCCCTTTCCCGACCACCGCTCGGCTATCGCGCGCGTGCTCGAGGAACTCGAGAAGACCGACTTTACGATCGATGGCATCGGCCACCGTATCGTTCAAGGCGGCTGGTACTTCGATGATTCCGCGGTCGTCGACGATGAGGTCATGGCCAAGATCCTTGAGGTGGCGCCGCTCGCCCCGCTGCACAATTACGGCGAGGCTGCAGCAATTGAGTATTGCCGTGAGAAGTATCCGGAGCTGCCCAACGTGGCCGTTTTCGACACGTCGTTCCACATGACGATGCCCGAGGTCGCCTACACCTACGCCCTGCCCAAGGACGTGTGCGACAAGTACCACGTGCGCAAGTACGGCGCCCACGGCACGAGCCACCGCTACGAGTGGATGATGGCCAAGGAGATCCTGGGCACGCGCTGCCACCGTCTGCTTTCGTGCCATCTGGGTAATGGTGCTTCGCTCGCTGCTATCGAGGACGGCGTTTGCCGCGATACCACGATGGGCCTCACGCCGCTCGACGGCCTGATGATGGGTACCCGTTGCGGTTCCATCGACCCTGCCACCGTGTGTTACCTGCAGCGCGAGGGCGGCTACAGCTATCAGGAAGTCGACGACATGATGAACAAGCAGTCCGGCCTGCTTGCCATCTCGGGCATCTCCAACGACGCTCGCGACATCCGCACGCGTGCCTCCGAGGGCGACGAGCGCTGCCTGCTCGCCTTTGACATGTTCGCCTACAAGGCCATGCAGCAGGCCGGTTCCATGATCGCCTCCATGGCGGGCGTGGACACCATTACCTTTACTGCCGGCATCGGCGAAAACGACTGGTCGATCCGCAAGGCCTTCTGCGACTGCTTTGAGTGGCTGGGCGTGCGCATCGACAACAACAAGAACCGCGAGGCCGTGGGCAACGGCCCGCAGGTCATCAGCGCCGCCGGCTCCGCCGTCACGGTCATGGTCATCCCCACCGACGAGGAATACATGATCGCCCACGACGTCGAGCGTCTGACCAAGAACAACTAACGCATTCGTCTGTAATTGACAAAAAGGCCTCCAGAGCAACAGCCCGGAGGCCTTTTTACTAGCAGGCGGAAATTCCAGTTCCAAAGTGATCATCGCCGGCAACGCCTGCGCTCCCAGCAACGTCACCCATTCGTTCAGATCCTCAGCCCCAGCTCGTAGCCAAGCCGCCGCCCACTCCAGATTCCCTGACTGCTGCGTGACGGCAGGGACCCTGCAGGGCAAAGCTCTGAAAACATTCCGCAGGACGCAAAGAGGCTCCGCCGCGCGAAGCGCGCAGCGGAGCCTCTTTGCATGTCCGAGGACGTTTTCAGAGCTTTGCCCTGCAGGGTCCCGAGGGGATATGTAAGCTATTCAGCCATCTGAGCCTGGACGGCGGTGATGGCCACGACACCCACGATGTCGTCGGCAGAGCAGCCGCGCGAAAGGTCGTTGACCGGCTTGGCGATGCCCTGCAGGATGGGGCCGTAAGCGTCGGCGCCAGCGAAGCGCTGGACCAGCTTGTAGCCGATGTTGCCGGCCTCGAGGTCGGGGAACACGAGCACGTTGGCCTTGCCGGCAACGGAGGAGCCGGGAGCCTTGAGCTGGGCGACGGTGGGGACGATGGCGGCGTCGAGCTGCAGGTCGCCATCGATGGCGAGCTCGGGAGCCTTCTCCTGGCAGAACTTCACGGCCTCCTGGACCTTCTTGGCGACCTCGCCGCCGGCGGAGCCCATGGTGGAGTAGGAGAGCATGGCCACGTGCGGCTCGACGTTGCCCATGAAGGTGGACCAGGAGTGAGCGGAAGCGATGGCGATCTCGGAGAGCTCGTCAGAGGACGGGTTGATGTTGAGGCCACAGTCGGCGAAGATCAGCGTGCCGTCGGTGCCGAACTGCGGGGTGTCGGTGCACATCACGAAGAAGGCCGAGACCAGCTTGGTGCCCGGGGCGGTCTTGAGGATCTGCAGCGCGGGGCGCAGGGTGTCGGCGGTGGAGTGGCAGGCGCCGGAGACCAGGCCGTCAGCATCGCCCATCTTGACCATCATGGTGCCAAAGTAGGTGGCGTCCATCACCTGGGCGCGAGCCTGCTCGATGGTAACGCCCTTCTTGGCGCGGAGCTCGGCAAACTTCTGCGCATACTCCTCATGCTTCTCGGCATTGCGCGGGTCGATGACGGTGGCGCCGGGAACGTCGATCTCGTCGGGGTTGCCCAGGATGACGATCTTTGCCAGACCCTCCTCGATGATCTTAGTAGCCGCGACGATGGTGCGCGGATCCTCGCCCTCGGGCAGGACGATGGTCTTAAGGTCTGCCTTGGCGGCGGACTTCATACGGTTTAGGAAATCGCTCATGTTACTCCTTACAAGCGTTTCGCTAAGCTCCAGGCACCCGGCTGTTCACGAATAAACCCGCTGCTAGCGGGTTTACCTTTCAATAATGTACGCCACGGTGCTTGAGCTTTCCTTGTGTGGCAAGCTCATTATAGGACGCATTAGCGCTATAATCGCTCTGATAAATATGTCTCGAAGAATGTTCGAGAAAAGCCCAGCTAACAAGCACGTGGCTTTTGACAAGGAGTATCGATGCAGATTACCTCAGGCCTGCCTGAAGGCTTTAACGCCGGCGCGTACGACATGATCGTCGTCGGTGCCGGGTATGCCGGTGCCGTTTGCGCCCGTCGTCTCGCAGAGACTATCGGCTACCGCGTTGCCGTTCTGGAGCGTCGCAACCACATCGCGGGCAATGCCTACGACTGCACTGACGAGGCCGGAATCCTGGTCCACGAGTACGGTCCGCACATCTACCACACCTTTAACGAGCGCGTCCACAACTTCCTGTCGCGCTTTACCAAGTGGACGGACTACCAGCACAAGGTGCTCGCCAACATCAACGGCACCCTTATGCCCGTGCCCTTCAACCACGCGAGCCTCAAGCTCGCTTTTGGCGATGAGCGCGGCGAGGAGCTGTATCAAAAGCTCGTGGAGACCTTTGGCAAGGACGTCAAGGTGCCCATCATGGAGCTGCGCAAGAAGAACGA
>CAKUEZ010000032.1 GCA_934646965.1 uncultured Collinsella sp.
CTGGCGGACTTTACCTTTGGCGAGCAGGCGTTTGAAGCCAATGCTTCGTTGGATGCCGAGGGCAGGCTTGTCCGCGGCGATGCGGAGGCGGAGGGCGCCGGTGCAGATGCTCGCGTCGCCGTTCCCGGTCCCGCTGATCCAGCACCCGATGCGTTTGAGCTCGTGTATCCCCAGGCGGTGGGCGTGCGCATGGGCACGTGTCCGTTCCCGACACGCGATTCGTACAGCTACTCGTCAATCGCTGCGGCGTTGCATGCCGAGGGCGAGGACCGTGCCGCCGAGGCGCGCGTGCCCATGGACGAGGCAGGCGATGATGCAGAGTCGGATGGCTTGGAGATGACGGATACGGACGTGGCTGCTGCCGAGCCCGTCGGCAACCCTATGGCACTGGGCTCTGCCTTCCATGCCGCCTGCCAGTGGCTGATCGAGATGGGCGCCGACGAGTTGCCCGCCGAGCGCGCCGATGCGCTGGCGCGTCTGTGGCGTCTGACGCCGGAGCAGCGCGAGCGTTTTGACGTCGCCTTGAATCGCTGGCTCAGGTCGTCGGTTCGTGCCGAGCTGCTTGCCTGGCCGCGTGTCCGTGCCGAGGTACCGTTCTTCTCGCTCGGTTGCGAGGACGAGGACATCGCCCGCTACGGTGCGTATGCCGAGGGCGCCATAGATGCGCTGGCGACCGACCCTGCCGATCCGTCGCGTGCGCTGGTCATCGACTACAAGACGGGCGGCACGCCGGACGAGACGCCGGACCAACTGCTGGAGAAGCATGCCCTGCAGGCGCGTGTCTACGCTGATGTTCTGCACAAGGCAGGCTTTGAGGCCGTGACCGTCAAGTTTGTCCGCGTGGAGCAGACGGCCCCAGCCGTCTTCATCGAGCTCGCCGAGCCCCAAGTAGTCACCTACAGCCTCTAGCCTCAATAACTTGCGGTGGAATAGTTCCTGTTTTACGGCCCAGACGGCCCAAACAGGAACTATTTCACCGCAACTGCAGTAGGAGCCGTGTGGGTTTGGCTAGGTTCGGGTGGCGTCCGTGCCGTGCGGTAAAATCGTTCAGTCAGAACACGAACCCGCATCGGAGCTCATCACATGGCATTCGTCCATCTGCACAACCACACTGTTTTCTCTATGCTCGACGGCGCAACCCGTATCCAGGATATGGTCAATCGCGCTGTTGAGCTGGGCATGCCCGCCGTGGCTATTACCGACCACGGCTACATGTACGGCGTTCCCGACCTGGCGCTGGCCTGCGACGCCGTCAACCACAACACGCCCGAGTACAAAACCTGGAGCCACGACAAGGCCTTCTTGGAAAAGGACCGCCGCGACGAGCTGGTGGAGCCCGACGCCGAGGCAAACCCGCGCGAGCATGCCCAGTATGTGAAGGACATGGCCATGTGGGACGAGAAGGGCAACATCGACGAGCTCAAGCCGCCCCTGGTCATCAAGCCCATCTTTGGCTGCGAGGTCTACTTTACGCCGGACGAGACGCTCGCTCGCGACCATAAGCCCGAGCTCTACCACATGATCCTTCTGGCCAAGGACCAGGAAGGCTACGTTAACCTGATGCAGACGGTCTCCGAGGCCGCCGTGCAGGGCTTTTACTACAAGCCCCGCGTGACGCTCGACAACCTGCGTCGCCACGCCAAGGGCATGATCTGCACGAGCGCCTGCATCGCGGGCATCATCCCCAAGTACATCGACCGCGGCGACATGGAAGGCGCCATCAAGTGGGCCGAGACCTTCCGCGATACCTTCGAGCCCGGCGACTTTTATATCGAGATCCAGGAACACGGCATTACCACCGACAACGGCCTGACCGACGAGCAGATGGACCGCACGCTCATCGACATCGCCAAGCAGGTGGGCGTCAAGGTCATCGCCACCAACGACTTCCATTACCTGCGCCGCGAGGATGCGCCCGTGCAGGACGTCATCATGTGCATCGGTATGAACGCCAAGGTCGACGACCCCAACCGCATGCGCATGACCGGCTCGGAGTTTTATATGAAGACCGAGGAGGAGATGCGGGCGATGTTCCCGTATTGCCCCGAGGCCTGCGACAACACGCTCGAGATCGCCGACAAGTGCTACGTCGAGCTCGACTGGGACTCCATCATCCTGCCACGCTTCCCGCTGCTCGATCCCGGCGAGACGCACGAGAGCCAGTTCCGCCGCGAGTGCGAGAAAGGCCTGCGCCAGCACTACGGCGATGACTGGGCCACGCGCGAGATCGGCGGCGTCAACATCAAAGAGCGCTTTGAGTACGAATATAAGGTCATCTGCGATAAGGGCTTTGCCGCCTACTTCCTCATCGTTGCCGAGTACGTGCAATGGGCCAAGGACAACGGCATTGGCGTCGGCCCCGGCCGTGGCTCGGCCGCCGGCGCTATCGTCGCCTACGCCATGAACATCACCGCGTTCGACCCGCTCGAGAACGGCCTGATGTTCGAGAGATTCCTGTCCCCGCAGCGTACCGAGATGCCCGATATCGATATGGACTTCGACGATGAGCGGCGCCTCGAGGTCGTGGAGCACGTTCGCCAGCTCTACGGCCCCGAGAAGGTCACCCACGTCATCACCTACTCGACCATTAAGGCCAAGCAGGCCATCAACGACGCCGCGCGCGTTCTGGACTATCCGGTCTACATGGGCCAGCGCCTGTCCAAGATGGTCTCGAGCGACCCCAAGGTCAAGCTCAAGCAGGTGCTCGACAAACAACCCGGCAAAGAGGATTTGTTTAACCCCGACTTTGCTGAGGCCTATAAAAAGGACGACGACGCCCGCCGTATCATCGACACGGCGCTCTCGATCGAGGGCCTCACCCGTGGCGAGGGCGTGCACGCGTGCGCCGTTCTGATCTGCCGTGACCCCGTCAACGAGCACGTGCCCACCAAGCTCGATACCAAGGGCGGCGTCGAGATTACCCAGTACGAGGGCCATACTGTCGCCGACATGGGCCTGCTCAAGATGGACTTCCTGGGCCTGCGTACGCTGACGGTTATCTCCAAGGCCAAGGCCAACATCAAAAAGAACTTTGGCATCGACATCAAAGAGGAAGAGATTCCCTTTGACGATCCAGAGATCTTTAAGCTCATGGGCTCCGGCCACACCGCCGGCGTCTTCCAGGTCGAGTCCGCCGGCATGACGGCCACGATCAAGAACATGAAGCCCACCGAGTACAAGCACGTCGTAGCATTGATCGCCCTGTACCGCCCGGGCCCGCTGGGCGCCGGCATGGTCTCGTCCTACATCAACCGTATGAACGGCAAGGAGCCGGCGGTTTCCTACGACGACCGCCTGGACGACATCCTGGGCGAAACCTACGGCACCATGGTCTACCAGGAGCAGGTTATGCTCATCTCCGTCGAGATGTGCGGCTTCTCCAAGGGCGAATCGGACTCGCGTATCCGTAAGCCCGTGGCTAAGAAAAAGATCAAACTACTCACGTCGACGGTGCTGCACTGGGAGGATGGCTCGGACGAGACCACCTACGACCACTGGATGAACGGCGCCATCAAGAACAACTACACGCGCGAGGTCGCCCAAAAGATTTGGGACGATGTTCTCGAGTTCGCGTCCTACGCCTTTAACAAGTCGCACTCCGCCGGTTACGCCATTCTGGTTATGCAGACGGCATGGCTCAAGGCGCACTATCCGCACGAGTACATGGCGGCCGTTCTGACGTCCTATACGGGCAAGACCGACAAGATCGTGCACTACGTCTCGGCATGCCGTCACGACGGCATCCCCGTGCTGTCGCCAGACGTCAACGAGTCCGGCACCGAGTTCACGGCTACCAAGGAAGGCGTGCGCTTTGGTCTGGCCGGCATCCGCGGCGTGGGTACCGGCGTGGCGCAGGCGATTATTGCCGAGCGCGAGGCGGGCGGCCCGTTTAAGACGCTGCACGACTTTGTGGAGCGCGTGGACTCCAGCCAGGCCAACCGTCGCGTGATCGAATCGCTCATCAAGGCAGGTGCCTTCGACTCCACGGGCTATCCGCGTCGCCAGATGATGCACTTTGTGGACAAGAACAATCCCGAGAACATCATCGACGCCGCGGTGAAGCGTCAGAAGGATCGCGCGAGCGGCCAGACCTCGTTCTTCGATATGTTCGGCGACGTTGAGGGCTCGGGCTTTGAGGTGAGCGTGCCCGATCCGGACGGCCAGGAGTGGGACCGCCACCTTAAGCTGAGCCAGGAGAAGGAGGTTCTGGGCATCTATGTCTCGGACCACCCGCTGCGCCCGTTTGAGTATGCGCTCAGCAAAGCGCGCGACTTCTCGTTCTCGCAGATCGACACTGGCTACGAGGTGCAAAATCCCACGGGCGGTACCATCAACCAGGAGATTCCCGAGGGCAAGGCGCTATGGTGGGCCGGTATGGTCTCGAGCGTGTCCAAGCGCGTGACCAAAAACGGCGACCCCATGGGCATCGTGCAGCTCGAGGACATGGAAGGCGAGGCCACCGTCGTGGTGTTCCCCAAGACCTATAAGGAGGCCGAGGGGTATCTGTACGGCGAGGTCGATCCCGAGACCGGCGCGCAGCTGTCCGACGCGTTTGTGCGCATTAAGGGCAAGCTCGAGCGTTCGGACCGCGGCGACCAGATCATCGCGCAGGAGATCGTGCCGCTGGAGCTCAACGAGGAGAACAACAAGCCCAAGGTGTTTGAGGTCATGGTGCCCAACAGCCGCTTTAGCCAGGGCAATATGGCGCGCCTGGCCACGGTGCTCACCACCAATCCGGGCGGCGACCGCGTGGAGATCTTTATTGAGCAGGTGGACGGGCGCGTGCTGCGCGCCGAGGTACCGGCCAAGGTCAACGCACGCTCGATTCCGCTGCTAGCTGAAGCCAAGGCGATTGTGGGTAACCAGGGCAGGGTAACGGTGATCTAAGGGCGACCTTGCTGGTCCGCGTGAGATTGGAGGAAGTGATGGCACAGGGGACGTTTGTGCAGGCGCTTCGTAAAGAGGCGGCGTTGAGCGGCACCTTTATGAAGGGGCGTTCGCTCATGCTCAACGGCGCCGTGCTGTCGTTTGAGGACTCCGGCTCGCGCTTCTCCAAGAACGTGACGGTCGAGGGCACGGTGCGCGGTTCCCGTGGCGACCTGTACAAGACGCACGTGGCGCTCGATGTGGACGAGCACGAGGTTATCGACTACGACTGCGACTGCCCCGCCGCATACCGCTATCCCGGTATGTGCAAGCACGCTATTGCCACGGCGCTGGCGTACCTGGACGCCAGCGGCATTGAGCCCGTCGAGGGCCTGCGCACGCCGGTCCGTACGTTTACGGCACCGCCCAAGCAACCCGCGCGCCCCGCGTCCGCCGCGCCGGCGGTCAACCCCAACTTTCCCTTCCCGGCACCCGTCCCCACGAGCCCCAGCCTCATGGCGGCGCTTTCCGATCTTTCGGACGCGCGTCTAGGCGAACTAGCGGACATGCGCCGCAAGCTCGCCGGCAGCGTGGACCCCGATGCTCCCAAGGCAGTGTTGGAACCCTCGCTGGTGCCGTACTACAGTCCGCTGTTTGCCGATCGCTTTAACTGGGCGCTCGAGTTTCGCATTCGCTGCGGCTCGGTGTCCTATGTGGTTAAGGACATCGACGGCATGGCCGATGCCTATGTCCGAGGCGGCACCTTCTCGTACGGCAAGAAGCTCACGTTTCTTCACACGCCCGAGGCCTTTGACGAGGTGTCGGCAAAGCTGCTCGACCTCGTTGCGGTGACGGTTGCCTACCTGAGCGATATCACGAGCTCACGCTCGGCATCGTATGACTTTGCGCGCAGCGGTTTTGTCGCGGAGCGCCAGCTTCCGTTGGCCGAGCATGACATCGTGTACGTACTGGACCTGCTGCGTGGCCGGACCATTTCCTTTGAGCCCGCTTGGTCGCGGGGGACAACGACACATCGCGCCTACGACGTGGCGGTTGAGCCGGTACCGGAAGGGGAGGACGAGGCGTCGACAAAACGCCCGCCGCTCCTTGCCGCCAAGATCGCGCCGGCGGCCGGTGGCAGCTATGACCTGCGCCTGCCCGCCGATATGTACTGCTTTACCTCGGGTGATGCCGCCTATCTGGTCAACACGCACCGCGCGCGCCGCACCGATGCGGCGTTTGCTCAGCATGCCGCACCGTTTTTGTCGCGCTTGCTGCCGTGCCGTACGCCCGCCCATATTGCCGCCGAGCAGGTGGGCGAGTTCTGCCGTATGGCACTGCCCATCTTGCGCGATTACACCGACCTCACTGCGCCCGCCGCACTCGACACCGTGGCGCCCGAGCCGAGCTTTGCAATGTCAATCGGTGTCAGTGACGGGCTTGTGACCTGCGAGATCTCGGTCGCCTACGGCGATTGGTCGGCAGATCTCTTTAGCCTGGGTGCTCCGGGAAGCCCTTTCGAGGACCAACGCCCCGGCGTGCCGCCCCGTGACGTTGTGGCGGAGTTTCGCGTTATGGACACGGCTGCCATGTACTTCGATTTCTACGAGGGTGGTCTGGCGTTTGAGGAGCGCGATGACGAGAGCTTGTTCTGCCTGCTGACCGAGGGCCTGTCTGCGCTGTCCGAGCTGGGTGAGGTCATGCTCGGCGACCGCCTGCGCCAGATTTCGGTGCGCCCTGCACCTAAGCTCTCGGTGCGCGCGACCGTCAAGAGCAACCTGCTCGATGTCGAACTGGGTGCATCCGGGCTTTCGGCGGCCGACCTTGCCACCTATCTCGACTCGTACAAGCGCCATCAGACGTTTGCGCGCCTGACCTCCGGCGACATCGTGCGTCTGGACGAGGGTGCCCGCGCCGCGTTTGGCCTTGCCGAGGACCTGGGCGTCGATGCCGTCGACCTGCTCGACGGCGTGTCGCTTCCCGCATCGAGCACCCTGTTCGTCGATAGTATGCTCGCGCGCACGCCTGCGCTCGAGGCCGATCGCGACGCCGCGTTCCGCCGCACCGTCGAGCGCCTGGACACGCTCGGCAAGATGGACTTTACGGTGCCCGCCTCGCTCAAGGCCACGCTTCGTGGCTACCAGGTCGATGGCTACCAGTGGCTCGGATCGCTCGAGCACCTGGGGTTCGGTGGCATCTTGGCTGACGATATGGGCCTGGGCAAAACGCTGCAGATGATCGCGCATATCCTGGCGCGCGTGGAGGCGGGGGATACCAAGCCCACGCTCGTGGCGTGCCCGGCGTCGCTCGTGTACAACTGGACTGCCGAGCTGGAGCGGTTTGCCCCGTCGCTCGATGTGTGCGCCATCGTGGGCGCCAAGGCACAGCGCCGCGTGCAGATTGCCGGCGTGGCTGAGCATAACGTGGTCGTGACGTCGTATGACCTTATGCGCCGCGATATCGACGAGTATGCCGAGCAGGACTTTGCCCGCGTGGTGCTCGACGAGGCCCAGTACATTAAAAACCCGCTCACGCAGGTGGCGCGCGCCGCCAAGCGCCTGCCCGCCGGTGTGCGCTTTGCCCTGACGGGCACGCCTATCGAAAACCGCCTGTCCGAGCTTTGGAGTATCTTCGACTTTTTGATGCCGGGCCTTTTGGGCACGCGCGAGTCCTTTGCCAAACGCTTTGAAAGTCCCGTCGAGCATGCCGAGGGCGACAGTGCCGCCCGCCTGCAGGCGCTCGTGTCGCCGTTTGTGCTGCGTCGTGTTAAAGAAGACGTGGTGGCCGACCTGCCCGAGAAGATCGAGGACACGGTGATGGCACAGCTCACCGGCGAGCAGCGCAAGCTCTACCTGGCCAACCAGGACCGCATTGCCCAGCAGGTACAGCATCGCGAGGCCAATGAGTTTAAGAAGGACAAGCTCAAGGTGCTTGCCGAGCTCACCAAGCTACGCCAGATCTGCTGCGACCCGCATCTGCACTACGAGGACTACAAAGCGGGGAGCGCCAAGCTCGATACGTGCATGGAACTCGTGCACGGCGCGCTCGACGGCGGGCATCACATTCTGCTGTTCAGCCAGTTTACGGGCATGCTCGATATCATCGGCAAGCGCCTGGCCAAGGAGGACATCGGCTTTCTTAAACTCACGGGCGCTTCGTCCAAGGAAAGCCGCGCCAAGATGGTCGCGCAGTTCCAAGCGCGCGAGGTGCCGGTCTTTTTGATCTCGCTCAAGGCGGGCGGCGTGGGCCTAAACCTTACGGCTGCCGACGTGGTCATTCACTACGACCCGTGGTGGAACGTGGCGGCTCAGGACCAGGCGACCGACCGCGCCCACCGTATTGGCCAGCAACACACCGTGACCGTGTACAAGCTCATCGCCAAGGACACGATCGAGGAACGCATCATGCAGATGCAGGAGTCCAAGCGTGACCTAGTCAACAGCGTGCTCGGCGGCGACGGTATCTCGTCGGCGCTGTTTACCCGCGAGGATGTCCTGGCACTGCTGGGAGGCGACGGACGCTAGCCTCGCTCGTTATGTGTTCATTTGCGATGCCGTGGATGGTTCGCTTGCCTTTGGGCATAAGAGACATCGAGAACATTGGCACATCAGCAAAGGAGAACATCATGGCGAAATTCTTTAAGGACCCCGAAGGCAAGCTCATTGCCGCCCTGGGCGACGACGTTGCGACCCCTGCCGGCTGCACGGAGCTGACCGCGAACACCGAGGACGCGGCGCACGAGAAGCACGTGCCCGTCGTCGAGAGCGAGCGCGATGGCCATGTGATTCGTGCGCGCGTGGGATCGGTCGAGCACCCCAGCCTGCCCGAGCACTACATCGAGTGGATTGCCCTCGAGGCCGAGGGCCGTCTGGAGGTCCACTACCTCCAGCCCGGCATGAAGCCCGCGACGTTTTTTGCCGGCGGTTCCAAGACCGGCACCGTCTATGCCTATTGCAACCTGCACGGGCTGTGGTCCGCGACGTTCTAGGAGCGTGCCCCCCGCTCGGGGTATCATAGCTAGCATATGCACATGCAAGCGCCGACTGCATCTTGCGGCCGGCGCTTTTACTACGATAACGACGGTTTACGACGGAAAGGGCTGAGCCATGAAGCTCGCACTTGCACAGATCGATATGCGCCTGGGTGATATTGAGGGCATCTGCGGCCGCATCGAGGACCAGGCACGCCTGGCCCATGAGCGCGGTGCGCGCGCGCTGTGCGTGCCGGCTCCGCTCTTTATGGGGGCCCTGCCCGGCGGCCTGGTGGGCGCTACCGACTTTGAACACGACATGCTTGCCGGCCTGACCGGCGTCGCTGAGCGTATCCAGGAGCTCGACATGATTTGCATCGTGCCCGCGGCGGTTTCGTTTGAGGGCCAGCCGCTGCTCGACTACATGATGCTCAAGGACGGTCATGTGGTGCCGGCACGTTCGAGCATTGCCCTGCAGCGCGGGGAAAACAGCGACGCGCGCTGGGCGCCGCCGGTGTTTGACGTGGACGGCGTGCGCATCGCCGTGATTTTCGATCTGGACCGTGAGCTCGACATGCTGCCGACCGGGGTCGACCTCATTGCCTATTTCCAGTTCAACGCATTCGACATGACCGATCGCGAGACTGCCGCGATCGCCGCCGTGCGCAGCGGTGCCTACCGCAAGATCGCATCCAAGCGCAGCGTGTGGTTTGCCTGCATGGCGCCGGTCGGAGCCTATGACGAGTCGGTGTATACCGGTGGGTCGTTTGTGCTTGACGACTGCGGTCGCGTGGTGGCGCAAGCGCCGTGTTTTGAGGAGAGCCTGCTGGTCCAGGAGATTCAGCGCGGCGTGATGCTCGACGCTCTGGAGGACCATGAGCTGCCCGAGTTTCGCTCCGAGGAATGGCTGTGGCAGGCGCTGGTGCTCGCCGTGCGCGATAACGCCCGTGCCCATGGTGCGTCGCGTGCCGTGGTGGCGCTCGAGGGCGACCTGCCGTCGTCCCTGCTGGCGGCGCTTGCCGTCGACGCCCTGGGCCCACGCAACGTAACCGGCCTGGTGCTGGGGCGCAACCGCATCTTTACGCCGGCGCAGGAGGAGGCCGAGGCGGCCCGCTGCGCTGCCGTCCGTGCCATTGCCGAGCGCCTGCACATTCGCACCGTTGAGCGCGATGCGCCGGATGCGTCGCGTGTGCTCGACCGCGACGTGTCGGCGGGCGACGCCGAGCGCCTGCGTTCGCGCACCCTGGGCCTGATGCTCGAGGATACGGCGCTCGAGCTGGGCGCGATGGCACTGAGCCCGCTGTCCAAAACCGAGTACGCGCTGGCGGCGCCGGCGCTTTGCGGTGGCTACCAGGGCGATTACGCGCCCTTTGGCGATGTGTACCTGTCGACGCTCGAGTTTGTGGCGCGCGTGCGCAACCGTACGTCGGCCGTGGTGCCGCAGGAGCTCGTGACGCTCAACGCAGTGGAGGATTGCATGGAGCGCGTGTTGGCGCGGGCGCTCTCGACGCTCGATGGCCCGGTCGACATGCTCGACCGCGCGGCGCAGCTGCTCGGCGGGCTTGAGCCGGGTGAGGTCGACGGCGTGCTCGAGTCGCACGTGGACCGCAATCGTCCCTTTGACGATATCCCGATGGCTGCCGGCAAGCCCGAGGCCTGCTCGCTGCTGCTGATGCTCGTGCGTCAGGGCGAGGCTGCCCGCCGCATGCTGCCGACGGCGCCGATCGTTTCGGCCCGTTCGTTTGCCGAGCGCTCCTGGCCGTACATGCTCGCGTGGTCCGACCTGGGACTTAACGGCAAAGAGCGTGTAACGGTTGATTCGCTGGCGCGCGCCGAGCTGCGTCGTTTTTCCGACGAGGATACAACCGAGCGCATGCGAAACGAGATGATGGGCGTGCTCGGTGAGTTGCTGGGTATTTCGCCCGAGCAGATGGAGGAGCTGCGTTCGGAGGACGGTCAGCGCCGCCTGCATGAGGGCATGAAGAAGTTCGAGGGCGAGGTCCAGGACGCCATCGATAAGATGATGGGCGGTCAGGGCGGCCCGCAGGGTGGACCCCAAGGCACGCCGATGCCGCATCCGCCGGTGGATCCGAGGCAGTTCCCATTTTTCAGCCAGAATTAACTATGGGATAGGATTCGCTTCCAACCCCGACACTTCAACTAAGCATCCTGGCTCCGTTGTGTTATTCTAGAACAGACGTTCGTGAATAGTGCGTGGGGCCTTGCCTTGCGCTTGGCAAAAGGCGAGGGGAGGCTGGCTTGGTTATCTTAGGTATCGACCCCGGTTTGGCCCATACGGGTTGGGGGATTATCGAGGAACGGCGCGGCGAGGTTCGCTGCCGTGCCTACGGTTGTATCGAGACCAGTGCCGGAAGCCCGCTCGCGGTGCGTTTGTCGCACATCGCCCGCGACCTCAAGGATGTCGTCGAGCGCTACCGCCCCGATACTGCCGCCATCGAGAGCATCTACTTTGGCGCTAACGTTCGCTCGGCAATTCCGACGGCGCACGCCCGCGGCGCCGCGCTCGTGGCGCTTTCGGAGTGCGCACTCGAGATTGGCGAGTACACGCCCATGCAGATTAAGCAGGCTGTGGTGGGCACCGGGGCCGCTGATAAACGCCAGGTTGCCTACATGGTGCGTACGCTCACACAGCTCGATCACGACCCACATCCCGACCATGCCGCCGATGCCCTGGCCTGCGCCATCTGCCACGTTAACTTAAGCCGCACCCGCGCCCTCACCGGCGGCGAGTTCTATCAACAGAGAGGAACCGGATACTGATGATCTCCCAGCTCCATGGAACGCTTGTCGAGGCCACGATGAGCTCGGCCGTCGTCGATGTATCGGGCGTGGGCTTTGAGGTCGGCATCTCGGGCAGCACTGCGGCCACGTTGCCGACGCCCGGCGGCGAGGTTCGCCTGTATACCCGTATGCAGGTGCGCGAGGATGCGATGACGCTCTTCGGTTTTGCCTCCAAGGACGAGCGCACGATGTTCGATCGGCTTGTGTCCGTCTCGGGCGTCGGTCCGCGCCTGGCACTTGCCGTGCTCTCCACCTATACCGTGGGACAGCTGTATTCCTTGGTGATGGCCGAGGACGACAAGGGCATGGCCAAGGTGCCCGGTGTGGGCAAAAAGACAGCTCAGCGCCTGATTCTGGAACTCAAGAGCACGTTTGCCAAGGATAAGGGCTTTGTGCCGGTCGACGTCATACCCGGCCAGGTCGCGATGACCGTGCCCGCCGCCGCGCCCTCGGCGATCGATGACGCCCGTGCGGCGCTCCTTTCCATGGGCTTTAGCCCGCAGGAGACGGATGTTGCCCTGAGCGGGTATGATGGGCAGAATATGCGTGTCGAGGATCTGCTCGGCGCGGCGCTTAAGCGACTCGGAATGGATGCGTGATGTGGGAAGCCGATGACTCTCAGGACCTGTGGGCGACGCCTGGCAACTCGCCGGCGGCATCCATGGCGCATGGCGAGCGCATGGTGGGCTCGGAGCTGACGCCCGAGGACCTCGATGTCGACCGCACCCTGCGCCCCCAGCGCCTGGACGACTACTGCGGCCAGGAGCACATCAAGCAGAGTCTGCGCGTGCTGATCGAGGCCGCGCAGAGCCGCGGCGAGACGCTCGACCACGTGATCTTCTCCGGTCCTCCGGGCGTGGGCAAGACCACGCTGGCCACGGTTATCGCCAACGAGCTGGGCGCTCAGATTAAGACCACGAGTGGTCCCGCCATCGCGCGTACCGGTGACCTGGCGGCCATCCTTACCAACCTGCAGCCGGGCGACGTGCTGTTTATCGACGAGATTCATCGCCTCAACCGTTCGGTCGAGGAGGTCCTGTATCCCGCGATGGAGGATTTTGCCCTCGATATCGTGATCGGCAAGGGTCCGGCTGCGCGCTCGATTCGCCTGGATATCCCCAAGTTTACGCTGGTGGCGGCCACGACTCGCTCGGGCATGTTGACCGGCCCGCTGCGCGACCGCTTTGGCATTTCGTATCGCCTAGATTACTACACCGTTGAGGAGCTCGCCCAGATCGTGACGCGCTCGGCGACCATCCTCGGCGTGACGATCGATCACCCGAGCGCGCTCGAGATCGGCTCGCGCTCGCGCGGTACGCCGCGCCTCGCAAACCGTCTGCTCAAACGTGTACGCGACTATGCGCAGGTACGTGGCAACGGCCCCATCGAGCTCGATATCTGCCGACAGGCGCTCGAGTTCTTCGAGATCGACGAGCTTGGCTTGGACTGGATGGACATTCGCATCTTGGAGACGCTCGCCAAGACGTTTTCCGGTCGCGCCGTGGGCCTGACCACGCTTGCCAGCGCGGTGGGCGAGGATCCGGGCACGCTCGAGGATGTCTATGAGCCCTATTTGCTGCAGTGCGGATTGATGATTCGCACGCCGCAGGGCCGCCAGGCAACCCTTCGCACCTTTGAGCACTTGGGAATCGAGCCGACCCTGTAGGAACGGGCTTGTTTGAGCGCGTCTGTAGGCTATCGCTGGGCATCGGGTAAACATATCGCCGTTCGTCGGTTATGGGTGTTTTACTATTGCACGCGCGTGCTATGCTGGATTGGTCTTTTTCTCATTCGGTAACGAAAGGACCGCCCATGCCTACTGACATCGAAATCGCACGTTCTGTCACGCCGCTGCCTATTACCGAGGTGGCCAAGAACGCCGGCGTCGACGTTAAACACCTCATTCCGTACGGCTTCGACAAGGCTAAGGTCGACTATTCACTGCTCAACGAGCCAACCGATCACCAGGCCAAGCTCGTCCTCGTGACCGCCATCAACCCCACGCCCGCGGGCGAGGGCAAGACTACCACGACCATCGGTCTGGCCGACGGCCTGCGCCGTCGCGGCGTTAAGAGCGCCGTGGCCCTGCGCGAGCCTTCGCTCGGCCCCGTCTTTGGCGTGAAGGGCGGTGCCGCCGGCGGCGGTTGGGCTCAGGTCATCCCCATGGAGGACATCAACCTGCACTTTACCGGCGACTTCCATGCCATCGGTGCCGCCAACAACCTACTGGCCGCCATGCTCGATAACCACATTCAACAGGGCAACCAGCTCGGCATCGACGTTAAGCGCATCACCTGGAAGCGCGTTGTCGACATGAACGACCGTCAGCTCCGCCACGTCATCGACGGCATTGGCGGCAAGGCTCAGGGCGTGCCGCGCGAGGACGGCTTCGACATCACCGTCGCCTCCGAGGTCATGGCAATCCTGTGCCTGTCCACGAGCATCAACGACCTCAAGGAGCGCTTGGGCGAGATCGTCGTCGGCTACAGCTTTGCCGGTGAGCCCGTCCGCGCCCGCGATCTTAAGGCTCAGGGCGCTATGGCTGCTCTGCTCAAGGATGCGCTCAAGCCCAATCTGGTCCAGACGCTCGAGGGTACGCCCGCGTTTGTCCACGGCGGTCCCTTCGCCAATATCGCCCATGGCTGCAACTCCATCATGGCCACCCGCATGGCCATGCGTTTTGGCGATGTCGCCATTACCGAGGCCGGCTTCGGTGCCGACTTGGGTGCTGAGAAGTTCCTCGATATCAAGTGCCGCATGACGGGTGTTCGCCCCAGTGCCGTCGTGGTCGTCGCGACCGCCCGTGCGCTCAAGTACAACGGTGGAGTCGCCAAGGCCGACCTCAACGAGGAGAACCTCGAAGCCCTCAAGGCCGGTATGCCCAACCTGCTGCGCCACGTCGACAACATTCAGAATGTCTACGGCTTGCCCTGTGTGGTTGCCATCAACCGCTTCCCGACGGATACCGAGGCCGAGCTCGAGCTTATCGAGTCCGAGTGCCAGAAGCTCGGCGTGAACGTTAAGCTGTCCGAGGTCTGGGCCAAGGGTGGCGAGGGCGCGCTTGAGTTGGCCGATGAGGTTATGCGCCTGATCGAGCAGCCGAGCGAGCTCAAGTTTGCCTACGAGGACGGCGCCGATGTGGCCGACGCCCTCGAGGCCGTTGCCACCAAGGTCTACCGCGCCGATGGCGTCGACTTTACGCCGGCCGCCAAGCGACAGCTCGCCGAGCTGCGCGAGAACGGCTTTGGCAACCTGCCGGTGTGCGTGGCCAAGACGCAGTACAGCTTTAGCGACAACGCCAAGGCGTTAGGTGCCCCCGAGGGCTTCCGCATCACGGTACGTGAGCTCAAGGTTTCCGCCGGTGCCCACTTTGTGGTCGCGCTGACCGGTAGCGTTCTGACCATGCCGGGCCTGCCGAAGGTCCCCGCGGCCGAGAACATCGACGTCGATAACGACGGCAACATCACCGGCCTGTTCTAAGCCCGCTATCTATAGCCGCTTGTCCGCCCCGCCGCGCCCTCAAGGCCCGGCGGGGCTTTTTGATTCGCATGTGACGGAAGGATTACGAATAAATTTGAGCTTTTGGCCGCTCTTTGGTAGCTGGAGAGGAGTTGCTCGCCAAAACTATGCCGGTTTACTACGATGATTTGGTATCCCTCAACCACACCCGGTTTTTTGAATATTGGACAACTCGTCTACCTGCGGTTTTGTTTTTTCAAATAGTTGGGTGTTCGCCCCTAGTCGATTCATCGTAGTAAACCGGCATAGTTTTTGACGCGGCGGCAATGTTGCGCAACAAGAATCGCGATTTCTCTCGTACGGTGTAGTTGGAAGAAATGCGCGCCGGCCTTTGCGGTTGCGACGAGAGACGGGAGATGCGATGTATTGCACCAAGTGCGGAGCTCAGATACCCGATGGCTCCACATTTTGCACGAGCTGCGGCGCTCGCGTGGGTGGCGCCGAGGACCAAGCGGAGCCTGTGGCGTTTCCGGTAGGGGATGAGCCGGCGACCGCTCCTGCGGGGCAGCACGCCCCTCAGGATGTTCCGGCTTATGTGTTTTGGGAACCTCCTTATGAGCCTCCTGTCACCGAACCCGCCGAGGCTGCTGAGTCGTTTGACCTGACGCCGCAGCCCAAGAAGCCCAGGCACAAGGGCCGCATCGTTGCTGCCGTTATCGGCGGTGTGGCCGTTGTTGCCATTGTCGCCGCCATCGTGATCGTTCCGCGTATCGGTTCGTCGTCCGAGGTAACCTCGGGCGGCAAGGGCTACGTTGTCTGCGCATGCGAGACCAAGGTCCTCCCCAAGAACAGCAAGGGCAAAAAGCTCGATAGCTATACCGTCGAGCTGGCGCCCGCGAACGGCAAGGGCAAGAGCTATACCATCAAGGTCGATGGCGAGGACGGCTTTGCCATGGAGGACTTTGGCGAGCTGCCCGACCAGAAGTACCAGATGACCATCACCTCGGGAAAGGGCAAAAAGAAGAGCACGACCACCATGAAGGTCGACTATACCAAGGAAGGTTCGGACGCCCCCAAGAGCGTTGAGCTCACGCAGTCCAAGAAGGAAGCCAAGGCCTCTGCCAAGGCAGCAGTAAAGACGGCAGACGAGCTGTTCACCGACAAGATCCTCGAGTACCAAAAGAAGTACGGCGAGGGCGAGGCTGTTGAGATTGACGATTCTTCGATGTTTGGAACACGGGGCGTTGCCTACGCTAAGCTCATCGATTTTGACGGCGATGGCCAGGACGAGCTTCTGATTGAGTACTCTGACGAGCCGATTGAAAACGACAATGGCGCCACTGCCGCCAAGGCCGAGGTTTGGGCATACCGCGATGGCGAAATCGAGAAGGTGTACGAGCCTGATACTCAGGTCTACACCATGTGTGCTGGCGTCTCGCTTTACGTATGTGAATACGATGGTACCTATGGATTCAAACGGTACCTGCATGATGGGGAGACAATTAATTTCAAAGATGTCCCAAATGGCTTTAATCAATCTCATGATGGTTATGAGTGCGAATTTAACGCCTATGATGGCAAATCATTTAGCGCCATTGTTGGACCCATGGCGATTGACGATTCGAAGATGACCGACATCAAGGAAGTGCACGAGTTTTGCACCGAGCTTTTCAGCAGTGAGGAAAATGTAGGTCGCACCATCGGCACGGTAGCAACGACCCTGGAGCAGTTGAAGTCAAAGAACTCTGACGATGCGCAGGCGAGCTACGAGGCCGTTTCTGCCACGCAGGATGTCGACTTTACGGCTGCAGTTGGCGAAGGCCCGCTGAACCCGTCTCCCGATGACACGTGCCAGATCACGGCTACGTGGACTTATCCTCAGGTGAAGGGCCAAGGCGTGGGCGTCGCCAAGTTCAACAAGGACATGGTCCAGCTCGTTGCGGACACGCTCGACGCGAGCAAGCGGGCCTCGATGGATGACGAGGACAGCCGCGTGACCATGGTGTACACGGCCGAGATCGTCTCGATTGACGGCGATATCGCCTGCGTGCGTACGTTTACACGCAGCTATCAACCTCCGTATCGATCGGTACAAATGACGAGGTCGGCGTACTACAACCTCAAGACGGGCGAGCAGGTCTCTCTCGAAGACTCGCTTGCACAGCACGGCCTTTCATTCGACACGCTCAAGAGCGAGGCCAAGCAGGCGATCAAAACGGCAAAGTCGGATATGGACTCCGCATATAACGATGGTCTCGACGATGAGGACAACTTTACCGAGGACCATTTCTACTACGACGGCAAGGGCTACATCGTTGTCCTCGATACCGGCGTATTTGACTGCATGGCATGGGATACGCACGACTTGGTTGCGCACGCCTTCGACTCGAGTTATTCCAGCGGTCAGGATGTAACGCCCGAGCGTGCAAAGGCTACATACGTGCCCAACGAGTAGAGCAAGGCCGCAAGAACTGAATTTCAAAGTCCCCGGTGACGCAAAACGCAGCGCCGCCGGGGACTTTTTGATGCAAATAAGCTCCGGAAAAAGCCGTCTGGGTCAGCCGTGCCACGAAAAGCGCCCATCTACTACGTTTGCTCGGGGTGGGCCGACCACAGAGTGTTTTTCGACAATCTTGCAAGGTGTTTACCTGCGGTTTTGTTAACGCAAATATGGCCGTGGTTGGCACCCTTGGGTTAAACGTAGTAGATGGGCGCATTTTGTGGCACACGGCCCAAGCGGAGACCGTTAGCCGCGCATGTCTTGTGATGCCGACGGGCTCTGCTCATCATAGGCTTTTGCGCGGGTAGAATGCATGGATAACTTGATGCTTACGGGCGACGGAAAGGAATCGTTGCATGGACCAGGATAAGACGACCGTAATGGGCGGCTACGGCTCCCCGCGGACGGGCAATGGCGCCGATACGACTCGCGTCGTGCCGAATCCCGGCTACGCCGCTCCCGATGCAACACAGGCCTCGGCCGACCCCACGCGCGTTGTGAACTACGGCAACGCAGTGCAGGACCCGCATGGCGTCTCGTCGCAGAGCCCTTACGGCGATGCAGCGGCAGACCCTTATAGCGACCTGCTGCAAAATCCCATTCCGCAGCCTCAGCAGACGACGTATATACCGCGTACGGCACAGCCTCGCTACGAGTCGCGTGACCGGTATGCGCGTGAGCCGTACCGCGAGTATCCCAAGTCCATTCCCCAGTACGGCGAGGACGAGGAGAAGAAGCCGTCACGTTCGTCGAGCGTGATCAAGAAAATCCTCATCGTTCTGGCGATCTTCTTTGCCCTGTCGGTTGTGTTTGCCATCGTGTCGGGCATGCTCAACAAGCGGGGTGCCACGACTGATACCACGGCCGAGCAGACCGAGGCCACCTCGTCAGCCGCGGTCGACCTGAGCGATATCCCGGGGCAGTATTGGTCCAACGCCAAGAAGCTCCTGAAGTCGCGCGGGGCCGACCTTTCGAATGCCGTGATCCTGACCGATGATGGCTCGACGCCTGTCGTCGATGCCAACTGGGTCGTAACGTCTGCCTACTATAACGACAACGGCAACCTGGAGGTTCAGCTCACGCGCAAGGACAGCTCGTCGGGCAATGTGTCCGGCGATCAGAGCACCACGGACAGCTCGAGTTCCGATACGCTGGAGGACCTGAGCAACAAGGCTCAGGAGCTGGGAGATAAGGCCCAGCAACTGGGAGACACGGCTCAGAATCTCGGCGATACCGCGCAGAATCTGGGCGATATGGCAACGAACGCCTGGGATACCCTGCAAAACGGCATTTCGGGCGCGCAGGGGAACTAGCGGTCGAGCGACTAGAGCATTAGCAGTGCAAACAAAAACGGGACGCAGGATCGCGTGACCGGGCGCACATGAGCGTTGGTCGGCGGTCCTACGTCCCGTTTTGCTGCCGATTACAGTCGTTCTGCCGGGCGGTCGGGCGAGCTAAAGCCGGAGTCGAACGTGACGACGCACGAGGCATCGGGCCGGCGCTCGTGCACGATGCGCGTGACGAGCTCCAGCAGCTCCTCGTCGGATATGTCAAAGCCGTCGGGGCGCACCAGGTCAAACGAAACGAAGCCGTCGTGCTCGTGCAGGTCGTGGATGGAGAGCGCGGGGTCGATCTGCATGATGCCACGTTTGACCCAGCCGCGCAGGTCGTCGCCGGTCGTGGCGATGGGGTCGCAGTGCAGCGTGATGTCGATGCCCATCTGGCGCTTGATATCGTGCTCGATGGTATCCAGGATCTCGTGGTGCTCAAACGCATCGCCCTCGCCGGGCATCTCCACGTGGGCGCTGGCAAATTGGCGACCGGGGCCGTAGTCGTGCACCATGAGGTCGTGCGTGCCCAGGACCTGCGGGTATGACATGATCTTGTCGCGGATTGTCTGGACGAGCTTGGGGTCGGGCGCTTGTCCCAGCAGCGGGCTGATGGCGTCGCGCACCAGGCCCATACCGCTGATGCAGATGAAGATGCCCACGCCCAGGCCCGCCCAGCCATCGAGGTCAAAGCCGGTCGACTGCGAAATGAACGCTGCTGCCAGGACCGATCCCGAGGTGATGACATCGTTTTTGGAGTCCTGCGCCGTGGCGATGAGCGTCTCGGAATCGATACGGTTGCCCAGTGTGCGGTTGAACGCCGCCATCCAAAACTTGACGAGCATGGACAGGATAAGGGCGGCCATGGAGACCAGCGTGTAGGCGGTGGGCGAGGGCTTGATGATCTTGGTGACCGATTCGATGATCAGGTTGATGCCGACGGCGCACACGAGGACGGCGACGAACAGACCGGCAAGGTACTCGTAGCGGCCGTGACCATAGGGGTGGCCCTCATCGGCAGGGCGGCTGGCAAGGCGGAACCCGAGCAGGCTCACGATGTTGCTCGAGGCATCGGAGAGGTTGTTGAAAGCGTCGGCGACAAGCGAAACGGAACCCGCGAGCAGGCCCGCGATGCCTTTGGCCAGGCACAGCGTGATATTGAGGCCGATGCAGACGAGGCTTGCGGCGAAGCCGGCGTTGGTGCGGCAGGAGGTATCGACCGGCTCGCTTTCGCTGCCGGGAACAAGCGTATGTACCAGCCGATTTACAAATAGCATAGCGGTCGTCCTCACAATCATGTTTAAGGGGATAGTGTAGCTCGCACGGGCGCGTCGTGCGCCGATGTTCAGAAAATGCAGCAATGGTCTGCCGGCGCTAACGGGCGCAAGGTGGAGGGGGGCGGTTGCCCGCATGGCTTAGAGCCCGCTGCGCCTTCTCGTCCGTGCGAGTGCT
>CAKUEZ010000033.1 GCA_934646965.1 uncultured Collinsella sp.
TAGTTTACTAAAGCGAACATAGACGTGGTTAACTTTTACTGCGTCGATGTTGAGGACGAACTGACGTTAGGAGCTCACTCATGTCTTGCGGACCGCAGATGCCGGCCATGCCGCTTTCGATGGTGAAGGCGGGCGAAACCGTGCGCGTGTCTCGTGTAAAGGGCAACGAGGACATGAAGCACCACCTCAAGGACCTCGGCTTTGTCGAGGGTAGCGAGATTCACGTGGTGAGTTCGAGCGGCGCCAACATCATCGTTACCGTGCTGGGCGCTCGCTTTGGCATCGATTCCAAAGTGGCCATGCACATCATGACCGTCGGTTAGACGACGGTATTTTTGCAAGTACTGAAAGGGGGACAAGTAAATGAAGACGTTGGGTGACGTTAAGGTGGGCGAGAGCTCTACCATCGTCAAGCTTCACGGTGAGGGCGCGCTTCGCCGCCACCTTATGGACCTGGGGCTCATCAAGGGCACGTCGTTTAAGGTCGTGAAGGTCGCACCGCTCGGAGATCCGGTCGAGATCAACGTGCGCGGCTACGAGCTTTCCATCCGCAAGGAGGAGGCCGCCGTCGTCGAGGTCCAGTAAAAGGGCCCGCGGCGCACATTTCTGCAGATAAAGTTAGGTTTTTCTAACTTAATGCAGCATCTTTGAAGCACACTATCCAGCCCGTGCGGAGAAAGCAGCGCGGGCAAACAAGGAAGAAGGATTGAATGGCGGATTCTCAGATCCATGTCGCACTGGCGGGTAACCCCAACTGCGGCAAGACCACGCTTTTCAACCTGATCACCGGCGCCAACGGCTACGTTGGCAACTGGCCCGGTGTCACGGTTGAGAAAAAGGAGGCCAAGCTCCTGAGTGACAAGAGCGTCACGATTACGGACCTCCCCGGCATCTACTCGCTTTCCCCCTACAGCCCCGAGGAGCAGTGCTCGCGCGATTACCTCATGAGCGGCGAGCCCGATGTCGTCGTCCAGGTAGTCGACGCCACCAACCTCGAGCGCAACCTGTACCTGGCGCTTCAGGTCATCGAGACCGGTCTTCCCGTGGTCGTAGCTCTCAACATGGCCGACTTGGTCGAGAAGAACGGCGATAAGATCGACACCGACAAGCTCTCCAAGAAGCTCGGCTGCCCGGTCATGATGATCTCGGCTCTTAAGAACAAGGGCATCACGGAGCTGTTCGACCAGGTCAAAAAGTCTGCTGCCACCAAGGGCCAGGTGCCGGAGCACAAGTTCGACTCTTCCATCGAGGACGTTCTGACCCACATCGAGAACAACCTGCCGGATAGCGTCCCCGCCAACAAGCGCCGCTACTACGCCGTCAAGCTGTTCGAGCGCGATGCGGACGCCTGCAAGCTCATCAACCTTACCAAGGAGAAGGCTGCTCGCGTGGAGCAGCTGGTCGCCCAGTGTGAGCAGGACTGCGACGACGACGCCGAGTCCATCATCACCGGCGAGCGCTACGGCGTCATCGCCCACATCATCGACGAGTGCATGACCAAGGCTCCTGCCAAGATGAGCACCTCCGAGAAGATCGACCGCGTGGTTACCAACCGTATCCTGGGCCTGCCGATCTTTGTGGTCATCATGTTCTGCGTGTACTACATTGCCGTCTCCACCTTAGGCGGTACGGTGACCGACTTCACCAACGACCAGCTCTTCGGTACCGATGGCTGGTACGTGCTCGGTCAGGGTCGCGATGCCTACGACGAGGCGGTTGAGGCTGCGGGCGACGACGCCGATTCGGTCGATCCGGCGGAGTATGGCCCCTATGTCCCCGGTATTACCACCGTGGTGCACGACGCCCTCGTGGCGGGCGGTACTGAAGACGGCGGTCTGGTCGACTCGCTCGTCTGTGACGGTATCGTCGGCGGCCTGGGTGCCATCTTCGGCTTCGTGCCGCAGATGTTCCTGCTCTTTGTGATGCTGTCCTTCCTGGAGGACTGCGGCTACATGGCCCGCGTCGCCTTCATCATGGACCGCGTGTTCCGCCGCTTTGGCCTGTCCGGTAAGTCCTTCATCCCCATGCTCGTGTCCTCGGGCTGCGGCGTCCCCGGCGTCATGGCCACCAAGACCATCGAGAACGAGAAGGATCGTCGCATGACGGTCATGACCACCACGTTCATCCCCTGTGGCGCCAAGCTGCCGATCATCGCCCTGCTCATGGGTTCCATCATCGGCGACTCTTCCACCACTGCCGCGTGGATCAGCCCGCTCTTCTACTTCCTGGGCGTCTTTGCCGTCATCGCTTCGGGCCTGATGCTCAAGAAGACCAAACTCTTCGCCGGCCGTCCCACGCCGTTTGTCATGGAGCTGCCTGCCTACCACTTCCCGGCGATCCGTTCTTGGGCGCTGCATGTGTGGGAACGCTGCTTCGCCTTCATCAAGAAGGCCGGCACGGTCATCTTCGCCTCCACCGTCGTGGTGTGGTTCCTGTCCAACTTCGGCAGCTACAACGGCGCCTTTGGCTTCCTGCCTGCGATGGAGGGTATCCCCGAGGAGTTTATGGACTACTCCGTGCTCGCTATGCTCGGCAACCTGGTCGCCTGGATCTTCGCGCCGCTCGGCTTTAGCACCTGGCAGGCAACCGCGCTGACCGTCTCGGGCCTCGTCGCCAAGGAGAACGTCGTCGCTACCGCCGGTTCGCTGCTGTCTGTTGCCGACGCTGCCGAGACCGACCCGAGCCTGTGGACCGCGTTCGCCGGCATGTTCCCGACCATGGGCGCCTGCGTCGCCTTTGGTGCCTTCAACCTGCTGTGCGCTCCGTGCTTTGCCGCTATGGGCACCATCCGCAACCAGATGGACTCCGGCAAGTGGACTGCGATCGCTATTGGCTACGAGTGCGCCTTCGCTTGGGTGATTGGTCTGTTCATCAACCAGTTCTACAACCTGCTTGTTCTGGGTCAGTTTGGTGTCTGGACGGTTGTCGCCATCGTGCTGCTGGTTGCGATGCTCTTCCAGATCTTCCGTCCCATGCCCAAGCATGTCTGGACTGACGAGGACGAGACCAACACCGCCTCCGCTGCTGTTTCCGCCTAGTTCCGAATAAGGACCAGCCCCTTTCCACGAGCCCGGGTATCCCCGCGATACCCGGGCTTTTTGGTGGGGGAGATGTGGCGTTTCCGCAGATAAAAGTGACCAAAATAAACCTGTTCCTTTTTGGCAGGTGGGGGATGGTGTAAAGTAAGTGGTGGTTAACTAGAGGAGGCTTGCTATGGCACCTATCGATATTGTTGTTCTGGCTGTGATCGGTATTGCGTTTGTCGCCGTGTGCGTGCGCATCTACCGTAAGGGCACTTGCGCCGACTGCGCTCAGGGCGGCGTTTGCACGGGGCATTGCTCCAACAAGAAGACCTGCGCGGCGCTTAAAGGCGTGGACAAGATTGCCGAGGATCTTGGTCGCGGCATTCAGTAATAAAACCCAGGCTCAAACGCCCCGCGAGCATCCGTTCGCGGGGCGTTTTTCGCATTTGGGGGTAGGCGCGGCGAGTGGACGAGTGATTTTGGGGTATCGTTAACCGTATTGTTAATTAGCAACTTACCAACACCGGAGTAACTCTATGAGCGCTCGCGTAACCATGAAGGACATAGCCGCCGAGCTCGGCGTTTCCATCAATACCGTGCACAAAGCCCTGACGGGCAAGGCCGGCGTGAGCGAGTCCGTGCGCGCCAAAGTTAACGATAAGGCCGAGGAGATGGGTTATCACCGCAACACGAGCGCTTCGAGCCTGCGTCGCAAGGACATCAACCTGACCTTTTGCCTGCCGTGCGCATCGCGCGAGGGTGCTTACTTCTATCGCTACCTGTGGGAAGGCTGCAATCGCTTTGAGCAGGAGGTCATCGACCAGGGCATTAGCGTCGAGCGCGTCGAGTTTGGCGTCGGCGGCTATGCCGATGCACTCGAGCAAATCGATGAGCGCCTGCAGGTGGGCGAGAAGATCGACGGCCTGCTCGCCTACGTTCCGGGCGACGACCGCGCGACCCATCTGCTGGAGCAGATCGCCGAGGCAGGCGTGGCGATTGAGCTCGTCGATGGCGACCGTCCGCATCTCGACCGCCTTGGGGCCAGCTTGGCCGATTATTCGACAGCGGGTAGCCTAATGGCCGAGCAGGCGGCCAACCTGGTTCATGCTGCTGGTGCCGATGCCCGCGTTCTACTCTTGGCAGGCGATCCCTATACCGATTCGCACTACCTGACCGCCCGCGCCTTCCATACGTACCTGCGCGAGCATAATGTTCCCTGGCAGGTCGAGGATCTTACCGGTGCGCACGCCCAGGTCAAGCAGCTCGAGCGCGAGCTCAAGAACCGTCTCAATGGCCCGGATGCACCCGAGCTTATCTGCAGCGTGTTCGCGGTGGGCTCCGAGCTGGTGGCCGATGCACTCATTTCGGCGGGCAAAGCCGGCGAGGTCATGGTGATTGGCAACGACCTGTTCCCCGAGAGCGCGCTTGCCCTGCGTCGCGGTATCTTTACCAATATCGTCTACAAGGACCCGGTGGGTTTGGCCTACCGCGGTGCCAAGACGCTGGGCAATTACTTGCTGTGGGGTAAAGCGCCTGCGGACCCCGTGCAAAAGGGTGCCGTGGAGATGGTGTTTGCCAGCAACGTCGATCGTTACTGCAAGCTCGCTGGTATCTAGTCGGGGGCGGGTACCTCCGGCGAGGCTCGCGGCCACATCCGTATAACCTACCTACAATCAGGTCTAATACTTTTCCCGAGAAGTGAACGACCTTATTTGGACCCCTGAAGCATCCACACTTTTTGGCGCCTAAACCGCAGGATTCCAACGGCAAAACCGCAGGAAATGAGCCGCCAAAAGTGTCGATGCTCCGGGGGTCCGTTTTGACTCGTTCACTTCTCGGGAAAAGTATTAGACCTGAAAAAAAAGATCGTTGGGCTCCACGCCCAGTAACCGTTGACCCGCCAAAATCTACCGTTCACCCCGTGGTGGTTAGGTGAACGTTCACCTGTACGTAACAAATGCACTAAGATGGTGAACGTTCACCTAGAGGATAACGGGCGCACGGTGCACCCGCTCCGCCAACAGAGGGGTTGTTTGATGAAAAACTTCATGGACGATCAGGATTTCCTGCTGAGCACCAAGACCGGCGAGGAGCTGTTCCACAACTTTGCCGAGGGCATGCCCATCGTCGACTACCACTGCCACATCTCTCCCAAGGAGATCTGGGATGACAAGCGTTTTGAGAACATCACCGAGGTCTGGCTGGGCGGCGACCACTACAAGTGGCGCCTGATGCGCGCCAACGGCGTTGACGAGCGCTTCATTACCGGTGACGCCCCCGCTCGCGAGAAGTTCCAGAAGTGGGCCGAGACCCTGGGTCGTTGCGTGGGCAACCCCGTCTTTGAGTGGAGCCACCTGGAGCTCAAGCGCTACTTTGGCTACGAGGGCGTCCTCAACGGCAAGACCGCCCAGGAGGTCTGGGACCTCGCCAACGCTAAGCTCGCCGAGGCCAGCTTCACCTGCCGCAACTTGATCAAGCAGTCCAACGTCCGCATGATCTGCACCACCGACGACCCCGCCGACAGCTTTGAGTGGCACAAGAAGATTGCCGCCGACGAGAGCTTCGACGTCCAGGTCGTCCCGGCCATGCGTCCCGACGCCGCTCTGCGCATCGAGCGTGGCCAGGAGTTCGCGGACTACTGCAAGCACCTCTCCGAGGTCGCCGGCGTCGAGGTCAATGACTTCGAGGGCATGAAGGCCGCCATCTCCAAGCGTTACGATGTCGCCCACGAGCTGGGTTGCCGCGCTTCCGACCACGCGCTCGACTACGTCATGTACGTCCCGGCCAGCGCCGACGAGATCGAGGCCATCTTTGCCAAGGGCCTTGCCGCCGAGCCGCTCACCGAGGATGAGGTCCTTAAGTACAAGACCGCCTTTATGCAGTTTGTCGCCGGCGAGTATGTCCGCTTGGGTTGGGCCATGCAGCTGCACTTTGGCTGCAAGCGCGACAACAACCGCGCCATGTTTGCCAAGCTTGGCCCCGACACCGGTTACGACTGCATCTCCAACTACACGCCGTCCGACCAGCTCGCCGATTTCCTCAACTCCATCCAGGAGACCACGGGCCTGCCCAAGACCATCCTGTACAGCCTGAACCCCATCGACAACACCATGATCGATACCGTCATGGGCTGCTTCCAGGAGGCTCCGACCGCCGGCAAGATTCAGAACGGCTCCGCTTGGTGGTTCAACGACAACGAGGTCGGCATGCGCGAGCAGCTCACCGCTCTTGCCAACGAGGGCGTCCTGGGCAACTTCGTCGGTATGCTCACCGACTCCCGCTCCTTCCTGTCCTATCCGCGCCACGAGTATTTCCGTCGCGTGCTGTGCGGCGTGATCGGCGAGTGGGTCGAGCAGGGCAAGTATCCGGCCGACATGGAGCTGCTGGGCACCATCGTGCGCGACATTAGCTACAACAACTCCGTCCGCTACTTTGGCTTTGACCTGGACACCGTCGAGGCCTAAATCCAAACCTGGTTCCGGGAGCGTCGTCGCCACACGCGGCGCCCCTGTTTTGCTTACACGCTAACAGCTATCTAAGGAGAGACACAGATGGAGAACATCAGCTACGAGACGCTCGAGAAGATCGGCTACGAGGGCTACCTGCTTCCCAAGGACGCCCCCGAGAAGGTCTTGCAGTTTGGCGAGGGCAACTTCCTGCGCGCTTTCGTGGACCGCTTCTTTGACATGGGCAACGAGGCAACCGGTTGGAACGGCAAGGTCGTCATGGTGCAGCCCATTAGCGGCGCCTTTGGCTTTGCCGACGGCATCAATGCCCAGGACGACCTGTACACCGTGCTGGTGCGCGGCAAGGAGAACGGCAACACGGTCGACGAGTCCCGCGTGATCAGCGCCTGCAGCCGCTGCCTCAACCCGTATCGCGAGGCCGACTACCGCGCCATCATGGAGGTCGCCGCATCCGACGACCTGGAGATCATCGTCTCCAACACCACCGAGGCCGGCATCGCCTACGATTCGTCCTGCAAGGCCGACGACATGCCGCCCGCGAGCTTCCCCGCCAAGCTCGCCCAGGTGCTCCACACCCGCTGGGCCGCCGGTAAGCCGGGCGTTATCGTGCTCGCCTGCGAGCTCATCGACCACAACGGCGAGGAGCTGCTGCGCATCATGAACCAGTACGTGAGCGACTGGGGCTGGGAGGACGAGTTCTCGCAGTGGATGGCCAATGACTGCACCATCTGCACCACGCTCGTCGACACCATCGTTCCCGGCCGCATCCGCGATCCCAAGGAGGCCGCTGCCGTGGCCGAACGTCTGGGCTACGAGGATCCGTTCCTGGCCGTGCGCGAGCCCTTCCAGATGTGGGGCATCCAGGGCGACGAGTCGCTCAAGGAGCGCCTGCCCTTCGTGAAGGCCGGTCTGCCGGGCGTCTTTGTGACCCCCGATGTCACCCCGTATAAGAAGCGCAAGGTCCGCATCCTCAACGGCGCCCACACCGCCTTTGTTCCGGGTTCCTGGGTTGCCGGCTTTGACATCGTGCGCGACTGCATGCACGACGAGACTATCCGCGGCTTTATGAACACCATGCTCTACGACGAGGTCATCCCGACGCTTGCCGCCGACCTGGATGTCGAGGACTGCAAGGCCTTTGCCGCTGCCGTCGAGAACCGTTTCGATAACCCGTTTATCGACCACGCGCTGCTCTCCATCTGCCTCAACTCTACCGCCAAGTGGCGCGCCCGCGACCTGCCCACGCTCAAGGACTACGTTGCCGAGACCGGTAACCTGCCCAAGTGCCTGTCCACGAGCCTGGCCACGCTCATCGCGTTCTACACGCAGGAGCTCGTTGCCCGCGAGGGCGACGGCCTGCACCTGCGTCGCGCCGACGGCACCGAGTACACCGCTCAGGACGACGCCTTCGTACTCGACTTTTACGCCGCTCACGCCGGTGTCGAGGATGCCGAGCTGGTGCACGAGGTGCTCACCAACGAGCAGATGTGGGGCGAGGACCTTACGCAGATCGCCGGCCTGGAGGAGTTTGCCGTCAAGGCGCTCGCCGTCGTGCGCGCCGAGGGCGTTAAGCAGGCATTCGCCAACGCCCAGGCCTAAATCCTTTTGTGCGCCCGCCGGCCAACCGGTGGGCGCCACTCGATTTTTGCTCAACCTGTAGGGTTAGGACTCTTTGTAATGAACACTATCCAGATCAATCCGGCCGATAACGTCATCGTCGCGCTGTCGCCGCTCGCCAAGGGCATGGCCGTCGCCGTCCCCGGCGTGGGCGAGGTCGTTGCCGTGGAGGATATTCCGCAGGGCCACAAGATGGCCGTGCGCGCGATTGCCGCGGGGGAGGACGTTATCAAGTACGGCCTGCCCATCGGACACGTGACGAGCGACATCCAGCCCGGTCAGTGGCTCCACACGCACAATGTGAAGACCAACCTTTCGGGTGAGGTCGAGTACACCTACAACCCCACGCATCCGGTCGTGGATTCCGTTGAGCCCGAGACCTTTATGGGCTTCCGCCGTGCCGACGGCCGTGCCGCCACGCGCAACGAGCTGTGGATTATCCCCACGGTCGGCTGTGTGAACGAGGTCGCCCGTGCCATGTGCGAGAACGCTCAGGACCTGGTCGAGGGTTCGCTGGAGGGCGTCTATTACTTCCCGCATCCGTTTGGCTGCTCGCAGACCGGCGCCGACCATGCCCAGACTCGCCGTCTGCTGGTTGCGCTGTCGCGTCATGCAAACGCCGCGGGCGTGCTGTTCCTGTCGCTTGGCTGTGAGAACTGCACGCATCAGCAGGTGCTCGACGAGCTCGGTGACTTCGATCACGAGCGCGTCCGTTTCCTCACCTGCCAGGACGTTGCCGACGAGCAGGTCGAGGGCCACAAGATCCTGGCCGAGCTGGCCGACCTCGCCAAGCAGGCCAAGCGTGAGCCCATCCCGGCTTCAGAGCTGGTCATTGGCCTTAAGTGTGGCGGCTCCGACGGCCTTTCGGGCATTACCGCCAACCCCACGATCGGTCGCGTGAGCGATATGGTCGTCGCGCGCGGCGGCACGTCGGTGCTTACCGAGGTACCCGAGATGTTTGGCGCCGAGAGCATCCTGCTCGATCGCTGCGAGGACGAGCAGGTCTTTAACGCCGCCTCCGACATGCTCAACGGCTTTAAGGACTACTTTATTAGCCACGGCGAGGTTGTCTACGAAAACCCGAGCCCCGGCAACAAGGATGGTGGTATCACCACGCTCGAGGACAAGAGCTGCGGGTGCGTGCAAAAGGGCGGCTCTGCGCCCATCGTCGACGTGCTGCCGTATGCTGGCCAGGCTACCAAGCATGGCCTGAACATGCTGTGTGGCCCTGGCAACGATATGGTGTCGACCACGGCCCTTACGGCCGCCGGCTGCCACGTTATCCTGTTCTCCACCGGTCGCGGTACGCCGTTTGGCGCGCCGGCACCCACCCTCAAGGTGTTCACCAACCAGCGCCTGTGCGACCACAAGGCCAACTGGATGGACTTTAACGCCGGTGTCGTGGCCACGGGCGAGCGCACGCTCGACGAGGCTGCCGGCGACCTGTATCAACTGGTGCTGGATACGGCGAGCGGCAAGCTTACGAGTGCCGAGCGTCGTGGCTGCCACGAGATCAGCATCTGGAAGGATGGCGTCTGCCTGTAAGGGTGGAAGGGGAGCGCCGGGCTGGTTGGCGCTCCCATAGAGCCTCGGTTGCGCAGTCGATCGGTTAAGGCGGTCATGTTCGCATGACCGCCTTTTTCATATTGAAATATGAAAATGAATACAAACTAAACGTTCACCTAATAGGAGTTATGTCCAATAACGCGCAGAAATAGCCAAAAAACTGGGCAAAAAGGTGAGATATCCATCCGTTCAGCGGCAAAAATCGACCGTTTAAGGATAATATGCAAGTGAACGTTCACCTGATGCAAGTAATCGCGCATAATCTAGCTAAACGTTCACCCTGAACGACATGCAGACAAACGTCGGTATGGACTCCAACGTCTTGTTCCAAGACAATCGAGAAAAGAGAGGGAGCTCGATGACTAACAAGATCGGTAAAAAGCGCAAGATCACATTCTGGACGCGCCTGGGCTTTGGTATGGGCGGCATGCTCAATTCCGGTGCCCTGAGCTTTACGCACAGCTACATGGTGCTGTTTCTGTCCACGGAGTGCGGTCTGTCCGCAGGCGAGGCGGCCCTGATCAGCTCGTTCGCCATCTACCTTAACGCCATCCTTTGCCCGCTGATGGGCTTCGTGGCCGATAACTTCTACGCCACCAAGGTCGGCCGCATCTTTGGCCGCCGCCGTTTCTGGATCTTGCTGGCTATCCCGATGATGGTTGCCGAGCCGCTCATCTTCGTTGCCACGCCGTTTGGCTTCCCGTACTACTTCGCCCTGTACCTGATCTATAACGTCGCGTACACGTTCTGCACTTCCAACCTGTCGCCGCTTACCATCGAGATGACCGACGACTTCAAGGAGCGCACGTACCTCACCGGCTACAAGCACCTCTTTGGTAACGCCGCTGGCTTCCTGATGGCTGCGCTCGTCGGCTTTGGCTTCGGTACCTTTGGCGAGACCAACCCGTTCAGCTACTTCATCATCGCCACGATTAACGCTTCGGTCATGGCAATCTCGCTGCTCTGCGTCTATCTGTCCACCTGGGAGCACACTCCCGAGGAGGTCGCTCAGGAGAAGATCGAGAGCGTTGGCGAGGGCATCAAGAAGTTCTTTATCGACGTCATTTCCACCTTCCGTAACAAGTCCTTCCGCAAGGTCCTGTACGCACAGGTTTCCACGAAGCTCGCCGCTGCCTGCTGGTCTGCCTGCCTGTCCTTCTTTATCGTCTACTGCCTGCAGATTCCTAAGTCCTACGAGTCTGTGATGGAGATGCCCGGCAAGGTCGTTGCTATCGTCTGCACCGCTGCATGGGTTGCCCTCATGGCTAAGAAGGGCTTCCACAAGTCTTGGTACCTGGCCAACGTCGGTTGCGCCGCGTGCATCTTCGCCTATAACTACTTCGCTTTCGGTCAGATCAACGGCACCTCTACGGTCGCCATCGCTATGATCGCCTACCCCATCATTTTTGCCATCTGGAAGTTCTTCTATGTTGGCTTCCAGTACCTGCCCGACGTCCTGCTCAACTACATCCCCGATGTCGATGAGCTCATCACCCTGCGTCGTCGCGAGGGCATCTACAGCTCCGCTCAGCAGCTCTGCCAGCAGGTCGCCCAGGCTATCGCCGTCAACGCTTGGGCCATCGTCCTCGCCGCCTCCGGCTTCATTCAGACTGCCGGCAACAGCGACGCCGTGACCCAGCCCGCTACCGTGCCCCTGTACATCTGTGGCTACATGCTTATCGGCTGCGCCGGCTTCTTCCTGCTCGCAGCTGTCCTCGCCCGCGGCATCAAGATCGACAAGGAGCAGTGCGACATCCTCTGCGACGAGATCAAGCGCGTCAAGGAGGGCGGCAAGATGGCCGACGTCAAGCCCGAGGTCAAGGCGCTTTGCGAGGAGCTCTCCGGCTTTAAGTATGAGGAGTGCTTCGCCCACAACAACGTTGGCTTCCAGGACGGCAGCGTGATCCCCGCCGAGTAGGCGAGTCCGCATCGTCCCAACCACAGGGCCGTGCCACCGGATATCCGCCGGCAGGTACGGCCCTTTTTTACAAATGCGTACAATTAACTCTTAGAGAACTTTTATAGGGAGAGACCCATGGATACGAACGTTATCTGGCGCAACGCCCGCGCGGCCGTTATCGAGCTCGATGATGGAGGTTACTTTACTTGCGCCGATACGTGGGAGATCTTTGTTAACGACGAGCCCGCCGGCACCACGAATAAGGTCGAGACCTATGTCGACGGCCTGGTTCCCGGCAAGCGCAACCTGGTTCGCTTTGTTTGCGGCGAGCGCGAGCTGAGTGTGGGCGTCACCACGCCGGCGGAGTCTTTTACCATTAACGTTCGCGACTGCGGCGCCAAGGGCGATGCTAAGCACGACGACACCACCAACATCCAGGCCGCCATCATGGCCTGTCCCAAGGGTGGTCGCGTGCTGATTCCCGCCGGCAACTACCGCATCAAGTCCCTCTTCCTTAAGAGCGATATCAATATTGAGCTTGCCGAGGGTGCGGTGCTGCTGGCTCGTCACGATCGCGCTGCGCTGGCCTACATCCCGGGCACGGTGAAGGGCGAGGAAGGCGCCGGTTATGCCGGTACCGACATGACGCCGCTGGGCCGTTGGGAGGGCGAGAGCTTCTCGACCTATTGCTCTACCTTTACCGGCCTGAGCGTGAGCAACGTGTGCATCTATGGCCGCGGTGCAATTGACGGCCAGACCGATTTTGCCGAGGACAACTGGTGGAACAAGGACTTTAAGAATATCTTCCGCCCCGAGGAGGGTCGCGAGATTGCCCGCCCGCGCATGATCTTCCTGTCCGAGTGCCAAAACGTGAGCCTGGTGGGCTTTACCGTTCGCAACAGCCCGGCGTGGAACATTCACCCCATCCTGTGCGAGTACGTCGACGCGCTCTGCCTGTCGATCGAGGGTCCCAAGAACTCTCACAACACCGATGGCTTCGATCCCGAGAGCTGCGGCTTTGTTCGCATCTTGGGCTGCCAGTTCTCGGTGGGCGACGACTGTATCGCCATCAAGAGCGGCAAGCTGGGCATTGAGCCCGAGCTTCGCTCCGCAACGCACGACGTGCTGATCTCGCACTGCTACATGCACGATGGCCACGGCGCCGTGGTCCTGGGTTCCGAGGCCGCCGGTGGCATCAAGGACCTTACCGTGAGCAAGTGCCTGTTCGAGCGCACGGACCGTGGCCTGCGCGTCAAGACCCGTCGCGGTCGCGGCAAGGACGCCGTCAACGAGGGCATCACCTTTGAGCACATCCGCATGGACGAGGTGCTCACGCCCTTTGTGGTCAACTCCTTCTACTTCTGCGACAAGGACGGCAAGACCGACTACGTCCAGAGCCGCGAGGCGCTGCCCGTCGATGACCGTACGCCCGGCTTTGGCGCCACGACGTTCCGCGACATCGAGGCCACCAACTGCCACGCAGCCGCTGCCTACATCACGGGCCTTCCCGAGAGCAAGGTGACGCGCCTGACGTTCGAGGATGTCCATGTGACCTTCTCGCCTAACGCCGAGCCTTTTGTGCCGGCTATGGCCTGCGGTGTTGATCCCATGGTTCGCCAGGGCATCATCGCGCAGAACGTCGCCGTGCTCGACTTGCAAAACGTTTGCATCGAGGGCCATGACGGCGAGGAGCTGCAGCTGCAGAACGTCGACAAGGTTATCCGCGCTTAAAACAAGTTCGTAAGAAGTTGCGCCGGCGTCTATGTTGACGCCGGCATTTTTGTATCGCTATCACCGATGAAAGAAGTCCCCATGCCACAAGAAACTACGAAGCGCTTTGCGGGTGCCTCCTTTTTTGCCAACCCCGTTCTGCCGGGGTTCCATCCCGATCCGTGCCTGTGCCGCGCAGGCGATGACTACTATATGGTTACCTCGACGTTTACCTGGTTGCCGGGTGTGAGCCTGTACCACTCGTGTGACCTGGTGCACTGGGAGAGTCTGGGCGGTATTCTCGATAAGCTCGATTTGAGGGGAATTCCCGAGTCCGGTGGCGTCTGGGCACCGGATCTTACCTATGCCAAGGGCGAGTTCTACCTGGTCTACTCTGTGGCAAAAACCGTGAGCGGAGCCTTTAAAGACGTTGATAATTATCTGGTGCGCGCGCGGAACATCGAAGGTCCTTGGAGCGAGCCCGTCAAGTTGGGTGCCAAGGGGTTCGATCCCTGCTTGGTTCATGCGCAGGATGGCTGTCGCCTGGTGGTTCCGCAGTGGGATTGGCGTCCATTAGAGGGCCATTACAAGTTTAACGGCGTTCTTATGTACGAGCTCGATACATATACCGGTGGCGTCGGTGACCCTAAGCGCATCTTTGACCACACCGGCGATGTTCCATGTGTGTGCGAAGGGCCGCATGTGTTAGAGCACGACGGCTGGTTCTATCTGCTTGCTGCCGAGGGCGGCACTGGCGTCAATCACCGAACGATTGTCGCGCGCTCTCGAACTGTCGACGGCTATTACGAACCCATGCCGAACAATCCGCTGGTTTCGGCGGCCGGTACTTCTTCGATTCTTCTAAAGAGCGGGCACGGCAATCTTGTCGAGGCTCCCGATGGCTCTTGGTACGCCTGCCATCTTTGTGCTCGTCATCTTCCGGGGGCGTCGACGTCTCCTTTGGGGCGCGAGTCGGCTTTGCAGCGTGTTGATTGGATTGACGGTTGGCCGCGCCTTTCCGCTGGCGGCAGCGAACCCCGGTTGGCGGTTCCGGCTCCTGCTGGTATCGCAGCCGGCACCGAGAGCGAACCGTACCGCCGCGACACCACCTACGCAACGTCGTTTGAGCCTGATTGCGATCTGTGGTGTGAAGAATGGTTGACCCCACGCGTTATAGACGATCTGCGTGTGCGAATCGACGAGACGGACGGGTTGGTCCTTACGGGAAACGACTCTCTGAGCTCGTTGTTTGACCAAACGCTTGTCGTCCGCCGAATCCAAGATTTTTCTTTTGAGGCCGTGACCCATGTGGACGTGGCGCCGGGTAACTATAACCAGGCGGCGGGCATGGTCGCAATGTACGATTCGCGCTGCTATGTTGCCCTGTTGGTGGGGTTTGACGAGAAGAATGGAGAGCGCGTCGCAGATGTGCTCGTCTGCGATAACGGTTCGTATTCGATGCCCCTGGGCACCGATGGACGCAAGACGCTTTCCCCTGCGGGAAAGATCGGCCTTCGTATCGTCGCCCACGCGGGCAAACTGTGCTTCGCTGTCGATGGCGGCGATGGATGGGAGGACCTCGGTTGCTCATTTGCCGAGGAAAACTTGGGCGACGAGCACATTTTGGGGCCGCATTTTACTGGCGGCATGTTGGGACTCGGAGCGGTCGATCTCGCATACGGCAAACTCAAAGCAACCTTTAGCGATTTTTCGTATCGAGCGCTCGACTAGGTCAATGCGGCAATTGCGACAGGTCGCAAGGGCGATTGACGGGCGATGCCCGCGATTGTTCTGCAATAGAAAGCATGGTGACAAATGAGTGACAAAGAGCGGCTCTTTGAGGTATCGCTCGTGCGCGAAGGCGCGTATCGCAGCGTTTCGGCAGCTCTAGAGGCGGTGGAACGGTGCGTGCCCGATAAGACTGTGCCGGTGCGCGTGCTGGTGGCGCCGGGCGAGTACCGAGAGCGGGTCGAGATTCGCCGTCCGCATGTGACGATTGAGGGCGAGACGGCCGATAGCGTACGCATCGTGGGCGGCCTGGGCGCCAAGATGCCCTCTGGGGACGGTGGCGGCCAGGACGGAAAGCTCGGCACCTTCCGTACGTATACGGTACTGGTCGATGCCGATGACGTGACGCTTGCAAACCTTACGATCAAAAACGATGCGGGCGACGGGCGCGAGGTCGGTCAGGCAATTGCCCTGTATGCCGATGGCGACCGCCTGGTTGTCGACGCCTGCCGCATTTTGGGACATCAGGACACGCTGTTTGCGGGTCCGTTGCCGCCGCGCGAGGTTAAGCCGGGCGGGTTCATTGGTCCCAAGCAGTTTGCACCTCGTCGTGTGGGTCGGCAGTACTATCGCCGCTGCCTTATTGCCGGCGATGTCGACTTTATCTTTGGTGGGGCGTGTGCCTACTTTGAGGGCTGTGAGATTCGGTCGCTCAATCGCGATATGGACGTAAACGGATACGTAACGGCGGCATCCACGCCCGAGGGCGAGCCGTATGGATTCGTGTTCCATGGTTGTTCCTTTACGGCAGACGAAGGCACTGCTCCAGGGTCGGTCTACCTGGGTCGTCCGTGGCGCGAGTGGGCCCAGACCGTGTTGATTGATTGCTGGCTTGGCGCCCATATTTCACCCGAGGGCTGGTGGGATTGGAACAAGCCGGCCGCACACGATATCGCTTTGTATGGCGGCGGCGCCTTGTTTGGCCCGGCAGGGGATACGAGCGCCTGGGCGTCGTGGGCACATCGCCTGGGCGATCGGGATGCAGAGCGCTATGCACGTGGGCACGTGCTTGCCGGTGCGGATGACTGGGATCCCGAGGGCGGCGACGGCGATGCGGTGGAGACAGCCGACCTGTCTGCCAACGGTCGTACGGTGCATATCGAGACTTACTACGAAGACGAGCCTGCTCTGCGCGCCCGACTGAAGCGCGAGGGGCGCAAAGCCGCCTTTGCGGGCAAGACGCCTGCGGATTTTGAGGCGTGGAGAGTTGCGACCAGAGCCCGTCTGTACGATGTCTTGGGTCTTTCGCTTATGGATCGTGCCTCGATTGAGGTTCGTGAACTCGGCCGCGTACAGATTGCCGGCGGCATTGTGCGCACCCATGCATTGCTGCAGGTCGAGCGCGATGTGTGGATGCCGTTCTACCTGTTGGAACCGTCTCGCCCAAAGCTTGACGAGCAGGGACTCAAGCACTGCTATATCTGTCCACATGGCCACCAGGGCGCGGGCGCCGCAAGTATTGCCGGCGTTACGGGCGTGCCGGCGGTTGATGATGCGGTCCGTAAGTTTAACTACGACTACGGCCTGCGCTTGGCGCGTATGGGCTATGTGGCCGTCTGCCCCGATGCCCGCGGCTGGGGATACCGCCGCGACTGGAAGGGTCAGGGCGACGATGAGGCGAGCTACCTGCGCGGCACGTGTCTTAACCAGGCTCGCATGGCGGAGCCGCTGGGCCTGTCGGTCGCAGGTCTCAACGCCTGGGACAACATACGACTGATCGATTATCTAGAAGCGCGTGGCGACATTGCGATGGACGACCTGGGCTGTTTTGGCTTTTCGGGAGGCGGCTATATGACGCTGTATCTTGCTGCGCTCGACCCACGCGTGCGCAAGGCGTTTGTCTCGGGCTATCTGTATGGTGTCGACGATTCGCTGTTGCACCTTAACGGTAATTGCAGCTGCAATTACACGCCCGGACTCTGGCGTTTGCTCGACATGGGCGATATCGCCTCGCTTATCGCGCCCCGTCCGCTGCTGGTGCAAAGTTGCGAGGAAGACCATCTAAACGGCGTTCGCGGTCTAGCAAATGTCGATGAGCAGCTCGATATCGTGCGCAATGCATACGAGCTGCTGGGTTGTGGCGAGGGATTGCGTCATGAGGTTTGTCCGGGTGGACACCATCTGGGCGTGACGCACCTTGCCGAGGATATCGAGTGGCTTGATTGTCATGCTGCGGTGGGCGCCCGTGCATAGGCCCTCGGCATGCCGCGGATGAACGATAGATACCTATACGACCGCTAACGGGCGGGTGAGGAGAAGATTATGGAAACGAAGGGCTTGAGCGAGTCGACCATTTGCTGTTTTGGCGACTCGACGACTTGGGGCGACAACGGTTGTGGCGGGGGAGGCAACGCTATTTCGTGGACCTCGCACCTGGGCGCGCTGCTGGGGGGCGCTACGGTCGAGAACTTTGGCATCAAGGGCTCGCGTATCGCTATCAAAGCCGACCGTGCCGATTCGTTTGTCGAGCGCCTGGGCGGTATCGACGATGCAGCCGATATCTACATCGTCTTTGGCGGCGTTAACGACTTTAGCCGCAACGTGCCGCTGGGACAGCTGGACAGCACGGACGTGCACGAGTTCTACGGTGCGCTCGACTACCTGATCCGCACCATCACCGCGCGCTCGCCCCATGCGAAGCTGGTGTTTATGACACCGTGCAAGACGAGCGGTAAGCACGAGAAGGATATCCCGGCGAGCGATGAGCTCAACCACCTGGGCCTGACGCAGGTCGCTTACGTAAAGGCGATGCTCGAGGTCTGTGACCATTACTCGGTGCCGGTGATCGACCTGTACGCGCAAAGCGGCATCAGCCCGTTTTTGCCCGAGCACCGTGAGCTATATATGCCGGACGGATTGCACTACAGCCCGGCCGGCTATGAGCGTCTAGCGCATCGAATTGCCGCGGGGCTTGTTGCCGTTTGCCGCTAAAAGCCTGCCGTTCGCGGGGAATGTAGGGTTAACGTTCACCCTACATTCCCCGTTCGCGTTACACTAAGGTTAACGTTCACCCATCATCAACGTCAGAGGGGACAGCAATGGGTTGCAATCAGATTCTGGATAGCTACATCGAGCAGCTGATCGAGACGTCTACGCCGCAGGCACCCGCTTGGAACATCGAAAAGCTCCGTGCCGGCAAGGAGAACACCTGGAACTACATCGATGGCTGCATGATCAAGGCACTCATCGAGCTGTACGAGATTACGGGTGAGCAGCGCTATCTGACGTTTGCCGACGACTACATCGACTTCTTTGTCCAGGAAGACGGCACCATCAAGCATTACAAGCCCGAGGAGTACAACCTCGACAACGTCAATGCGGGCAAGACCCTCTACAAGCTGTACGACCTGGTGGGCAAGCCCAAGTACCGCGCCGCCATGGACACGATCTATCGCCAGCTCGAGACCCAGCCGCGCACCAAAGAGGGCGTGTTTTGGCACAAGGCCGTCTATCCCAACCAGATCTGGCTCGACGGCATGTACATGGCCCAGCCGTTCTACATGCAGTACGAGTTGAGTTTCCACAACCGCCGCGCCTGCTCGGACAGCTTCCATATGTTCCAGGTCGTGCACGATCTTATGCGCAACCCGCTCAACGGCCTGTACTATCACGCCTACGATGCGAGCCGCAAGCAGTTCTGGTGCGATCCGGTCACCGGCCTTTCGGCGAACTTTTGGCTGCGTGCCGAGGGCTGGTTTGCCATGGCGCTTATCGATACGTGGGAGCTCATGCCGCCCTCGATGTCGGCCGAGAAGGACGAGATCCGCAAGATGTTCCACGACTTGATCGACGCCATGCTGCCGTATCAGGACGAGAAGACCGGCATGTGGCACCAGGTCATCAACCTGCCCAACATTGCTCCCAACTACCTGGAGGAGAGCGGCAGCGCCATCTTTGCCAACGCCATCATGAAGGGCGTGCGCCTGGGCGTGCTGGGCGAGCGCTACTACCAGTATGGCCGTCGCGCCTTCGACGGCATCTGCGAAACCTGTCTGTCCGAGCATGATGGTCAGCTGGCGCTCGACAACATCTGCCTGGTTGCCGGCCTGGGCAACACCGCACACCGCGAGGGAACGTTTGGCTACTACATGAGCGAGCCCATCGTCAAAAACGATGCGAAGGGCGTGGCACCGCTCGTGCTCGCCTATATCGAGACCATGCATCACGACAAACTGGCCGGCAAGCGCGACCCGCTCGCTCCTTCGGGCGTCTGCTCCATCGAGGATCCGTTCGGTGGCTATACGCCGGGCATCAACGCGCGCAAGGGATGTGAATAGCGTGGGGGCCATCACTCCGGGCGTGCGCCTGCACGACCTTCCGCAGGGGACGGTCGAGGAGCGCATTCGCATGGCGGGCGAGCTGGGCTTTTCGTGCATCCAGCTCCCGAGCAAGGTACTCTATAAGTCGATGGGCATCAACCGTTTGGGCCTTACGCGCGAGCTTGCCGACCACCTGCGTGCGGTACTCGACGAGGCAGGCGTCTCGGTCGCTGTGTTCGGCTGCTATAAAAACCTGGCGACGCCCGATCGCCAACAGCTCATGGATAACTATGCCGAGTACGAGGCATGCCTGAACTTTGCCAAGATGCTCGGCGGCTGCCCGGTGGGTACCGAGACCGGTCGTCCCAACGTGCAGAACGCTGTGGCGGACGATCGCATGACCGACGAGGCACTCGACGCATTTGTGGAGGGTCTCAAGTATGTCTGTGGTCGTGCCGAGGCAATGGGCGGTCAGATTTTGATCGAGCCTGGCTGGAATGAGACGGTCAACACGCCCCTGCGTTGCCGCGAGGTGCTCGAGCGTGTGCCGAGCTCGGCGCTCGGTGTGATTTACGACCCGGTGTCGCTGCTGCATCCCAGCGTTGTCGGTGAGGCGCAGGAGAT
>CAKUEZ010000034.1 GCA_934646965.1 uncultured Collinsella sp.
GCACCTGGTTGACGTCGTTGGTGATGCGCGTGATGAGCGACGGCGTGCCAAAGCGATCGAGCTCGGCATAGCTCAGCCTGTTGATATGTTCGTAGAGCGCACCGCGAATATCGGTGCCCATGCCCTGCGAGGTCAGCGCCGCCATCTTTTGGCAGACGAGCGTAAACGAGATGCCGATCGCGGCCATGGCGCCAAGTACCATGCCGAAGTGGATAACGGCGCTCACGTCGTGCGCGCCGATACCTTTATCGATCATCTGGGCAATCACGAGCGGCGTCAGCAGGTCAAAGATCACTTCGATCAGCTTACACGCAGGGCCAACCACCATATACCGGCGAAACTTACCGCCAAAACGCCTAAGCAACTCAATCATAAAAAGGCGCTCCCTATCATCATTCACACTCAATTCGAACCATGATAGTACGAAGAACTCAAAAGACGAGTAAACAACCGGCCAAAGATGACGCCAATGTTTTGGCAACGCCAGCGAGCAGCACAACGCGCGGGAATGAATTGTTCAGATTAATGCGCCATCTACGGGTGATTTTTGGACGACGGGGCCCGGTTGGCGGCGAGGTATTTGGTAGTCGAGCGATTCCGCAGGCGCAGCCGAGGACCAGCGAGAAACGTCTGGACCACGGAATCGCCGATGTTTTGGCGCAGCCAGCGAGCGACATCCAGGGCGAACAAGTTGGCATGAAAAAGGCAGGGCATTGACCTTCTGGTCATGCCCTGCCTTTTGAATGACAAATTGTCGCCCTGGGTGGCGCGCAGCGTCGAGCATTGCGCGGTTTGGTAAAACCGCGCAAGAATAGCGCACTCGATGGATTCGGATGCCCGACAGAGGCTCCTTATGGCTGCTTCCTTCCGGACCTGACCAGATTCGGAACATGTCGTCATCCGAACCCATCGAACGCGCTAGGCGCTCGGTATATCTTACCCGCTCCCGCCCAGCAGGGCAAGTGGGGCGAACCCATCGGATGGATTCGCCCCACTCGTGCATATCGCTAACGGCGCTTGCGGTACAGGACCGCGCCGCCCGCGACGGCCAGCGCGCCGATGCCGGCCATGGCAGCGAGCGCCTCGACCGGCAGGCTGCGGTCGCCGGTGTCGGGCATGCCGCCCCTGGATCCGTCGCCGCCGGAGCCGCCGCCGGAGCCGCTATCGGAACCGCCGCCCGGCGTGCCAGGGTTCCCGGGGGTGCCGGGGGTCCCGGGATCCTCGGCGTAGCTGTTGGTGAAGACCGGCGGCAGGCTGGCGTCGTCCTCGTAGGAGACCTTCGCCGACAGGTAACCCGTCTTGGTGCCGTCGGCCGCCTCGTCGCTCACCGTGACGACGATCTTGTGCACGGCCTTGTCGTAGGTCACATGCGCCTGGCCGTCGTCGACCTCGCTCACCGTGAAGGTGTAGGTGCCGGCCTGCTTGAAGGTCAGGGCGTCGAACGTGACGCTACCGTCCGCGGCGTTCTTGGCGGTCGACATGACCTTGCCGTCCCGGCTCTTGAGCTCAAAGCTAAACTGGCCCGCCTTGAGCTCGGCGCCCTTGAGCACCTTGGCGGCGCCCAGCTTGAGGGTGACGGGCGCGGCCTCGTAGCCGTTGGTGAAGGTCACCGAGGTGTCGCCCGTGGGATTGCCCTCGGCATCCACAAGCTCGTGATTGACGGTGAGTTTGCCGTTGCCGGCATCGGTGACCGTCGTGTGCACGCGGTGGATCGCCCTGTCGTAGGTCACGCCGCCCGCCGTGCCGGTGACCTCGCGCAGCTCGTAGCTGTGCGAGCCGGGCGCGGTGTAGGGGATGGAGCTGAGCGCGACCGTGCCGTCGGCGGCGTTCTTACCTGTCGCCGCGACGCTCTCGCTGCCGTCGGCGGCGATCTCGACCAGCTGGAACTCGAACTCGCCCTCGGCCAGGTCGCGGCCTTTGAGCTTCTTGCTCACCTTGATCTGGTCGGTGACAAAGCTCGGCGTCGGGTCCACGCCGTAGGTGTTGGTGAACTCGAACGCGCCCTTGCCCTTGGGCGTACCCTCAGCGGGCAGGACCTCCGCGACGAGCGCGCCCTTGTTGGTGTCCTCGACGACCTTGACCGTGAAGGTCCTGGTCGACGTCGCGTCGTTAACCACGCCGTCGACCGAGCCGGACTCGCTCACCCGGTAGGCGAACGTCTTGGTGCGCATGCCGTCGCCGTCGATCTCGACGTCATCGAGGTCGCTCGGCTGCCTGAACGTGACGTGGCCCAGCACGACGTTGCCGGCGGCGTCGTTGGTCGCCTCGGTCACCGTCTTGCCGGAGGCGTCGACCGGTGCGGGCGCGCCGCCCAGCGGCTCAATCTTGAAGGTGTACTTGTCCGCGATGTCGGCTTGCGTCAGGCCAAGGCCGGCCTGGCTGAGCGCCAGCGTCTTGGTGCCCGCGAGGTCGACCGTCGCCTCGCCGGCACTATAGCCGTTCACGAACGACAGCTTACCGTCGGAGTCCTCGGGGTAGACCACGGCCACATCCAGCCCGCCCTTGCCGTTATCGGTCGCCTGGACCGTGATGTCGAAGCTCGACGCGGTCGCCGTCACGCCCTTGGGCAGTGCCGCCGTGTCCTCGGAAACGGTATAGGAGATGGACCAGAAGCCGTCGTCGATCCTGGTGGCGGTGCCGTCCGCCACCATCTGCTCGAGCGCGTCGGTGGTGTAGTCGATGCGCGAGAACGTGAGCTCCGCGGCCTCGCCATCGCCGGAGGCCCGGTTGGTCGCAGTCGCGACCTCGCTGCCGCGGGCATCGCGGACGGAGAACGAGAACTCGCCCGCCGCCGCGGGGCGGCCCGTCAGTGTCTTGGTGGCGTTGATGGCCACATTGCCCTCGCCGCCAAGCGTTCCGGTGGCCTCGTAGGAGTTCTCGAATGCGACCGTCACGGGCGCAGGCAGCTCCGCGATGTCATCGGCCGTCGAGACCTCGCTGCGGGCGGCCTCGACACCGTCCTTGACGACCGTGGTCGTGACCGTGAGCTTGCCCGTCGCTGCGTCGTAGCTGGGCGCAATGGTCACCGTGCGCGGCGCGGTGTCGTTGGTGTAGCCCTCGCCGCCGAGCTTGGTCTCGGCGACAGTGAAGCTGTAGGTCTTGCCCGCATCGGCGTTGGTGAACTTCACGTCGCCCTTTGCGGCACCGCCGATCAGGTCGACCAGGCCGGCCGCGCCGTCATCGGCCGCGGCCACGGCGTAGGCGTCCTTGCCGGTCTTGAGGCCGAGCTTGTCGGCCGTCTCGTCGTCGGCGGTCACGGTGAAGGCGAACTGCCCCGCCTCCATGGCACGGCCGGAGAGCGTCTTGGACAGGCGCACGCCCGCACGGGCAGAGTAGTCGAGCTCGGTCGTGTAGGTGTTGACGAAGTCGCCGCCGCTCACCTGCGCGATCGCGGGCGTCGAGGCCGTGAGGTTGCCGGAACCGTCGTCGGTCACGGTCACCGTCATCGTGGCGACGCGGCCGTCGTAGGACACTCCGGCGATGGCAGAGCCGTCATCGGGCTTGACCTCGCTCACCGCGTAAGTGAAGGTCTTGGCGCGCACGCGCTTGCCGCCAACCTCCGCGAACCCGGCGTCCTTGATATCGTTAAGCGTGTAGCGGATAGAGCCGAAGTCGAAGGCGACCTTAGCGCCCGCCTTGGTTCCGGCGGCGGCCGTCACGCTGACGGTCTTGGAGCCGTCGACAGAGCCCTCGGGCATGGGGGCGCCGTCTTCGCCCGTGAGCGTGAACTGGAAGCTGTCGCCCTCCGCCCAGTCGCGGCCCTTAAGCGTCTTGGTGAAGAGCCCCGTGGTGGAGACGTCCCTGCCCTCGGTGGCCGTTCCGTACGTGTTGGTGAACGCCGCGGTCGCGCCGGCATCGGTCACGGCGCCCTCGGCCCCCTCGGCCGTGGTCGTGTAGCCCTCGGACGCGTCCTCGGTCACGGTGTAGCGCGCGCCCACGGGCAGGCCGGCGACGGTCTTCTTCTCGCCGTCCTTAAGCGTGAAGGTCGCCTTGCCGTCCGTGAACGTCACGGCGCCGCCGCCCTTGCCGAAGGTGCCGGAGACGGGCTCGCCGTCCCCGTCGGCCAGCGTGACGGTGAAGCCGAACTCGCGCTGGCTGTCGCCGTCGACGACCGTCTTCTTGACGGTGAGGCTGCCGGTCTTAGCGGTGTTGGTGAAGACTGCCGCCTCGACCGTGCTCTCGGCAGCATTACCGGCATCGTCGGTCAGCTGCGCAATCTTAGTCTTGGCAGTCAGCTTTCCGGCGCCGTCGTCGGTCACCGTGACGGTGGCGCGATAGGTGGCCTTCGAGAACGTGAGCGACGCCTCGTCACCCGCCCGCTCGGCAATCACATAGGTATAGGTACCGGGCTTGGTGTACTCGATGGTGCCGAAGTTGCCGACCTGAACGTCCTTCTTCAGCGTAATCGTCGCCAAGCCATCCTTGGCGCCATCGGGCATGGGCGCCTCGCCCTCGGCAGTCAGCGTCATAGTAAAGACATCCGCCTTAGTCCAGTTGCGACCGGAGATCTTCTTTTGGACCTTGAAGGCGTTTTCCAGCTTCGTGGACTCCACGCTGTAGACGTTGGTGAAGCCGACCTGCGTCTCCTTTCCGACGGTGCCCGTCTTGGAGTTCGCCTTATCGGCAACCGTAAAGCCGTCCTCGCTCGTCATGAGGTTGCCCTTGGAGTCGAGCTCCTGCACCTCGCAGTGCGCGCCCGTGGGCACGGTAACCGTCACGGAGCCTCCGGCCTTGAGCACGATGGTGTCCCCGCTCTTGATCTGTCCGCTTACATAGGTGCCGTTGGCGCCGCTGGGGCGACCGGTGTACGCAAAGGTACCGGCAAGAGGCGTTGTGCCATCGGCCTGATAGAGCAGGACCTTAAAGGTAAATGCCTTGTTGGGCGCGGTGATGCCTTCGGCAGCCGTGACCGTCTTGCTCAACGTCAAGCGACCGTCAGAGACCTCATCGGTGGTGGTGTTGGTCTTGACGGCAGGGTTGTTGCCGATCTTCACCGACGCCTGGTTGGAAATGTCACCCGATGCGCCGCCGCTCTTAAATGCATCCTCGGTCACGCGGACCTTAAACTGGACCGTGCCCTCCTTGCCGGCGGGAACATCCGTCAACGTCCAGGTGAGGTTGCCGTCGTTGTCCTTGGATGCGACATCCGCATGGTCGCCCGCGAACTCCACGAACTTGGTCCCCGCGGGAACGGCATCGGAGACCGTCACCGTAGCCTGCTTGTTCTCGGTGTTCTTGTAGCCGATGGTATAGGTGAGCTCATCGCCCAGCGCCACACCCGAGCCCGTCGTATCCTGAGCATCGCTCTCGGACTTCTTGGGCACGTAGTTAGTCGTGGTGCCGGCATAACTCCTGCCACCGACCTTAACGGTGGCAGTGTTGTTGACGGTACCGACCGCACCCTGGTCACCATTCACGGCGTCCTCGGTAATCTTGACGCGCACGCGCACCGAACCGTGGCTGCCCGCAGGCTGCTTGCCCAGGCTCCACGTGAGCAACTGGCCGTCCGCGGCGCCCTTATCGGCGTTCTCGCCCTCAAAGGCCTCGAACACAACGCCCGTGGGCAGCTTGTCGGTCACGGTCACATCGGCCGGAACCAGATTGTCTTTGGCATCGGCCTCGGTGTTGACCCAGTTGATGGTGTAGACATAGGAGTCGCCCACGGAGAGCAGCTGCCCGTCGATATCCACACTGGGCTTTGCGACCGTGCCGATCGTCTTGACCTTATCACGCGTATTGTGGAAGACGATCTTGCCGTCCTTGGTACCATCGCGATAGGTCACCTTGGACGTAAGTTTGCCGTTGTTGTTGTCGGTCACCTCGAGCAGCACGCGACACGTCGCGGATGTGTCCACGGGGCGCACGCCCTCGGGCAGGTTGGCCAAGCGCTCCTTTGCCACCAGGTTAAAGCTGTAGGTAGTGGTGTGGTCGGCATTGTGACGCTTGATGGCAATGCCATCGTTGACGGCGCCGGCAAGGTCGACCGTCTGCTCATGGGATTCGCCGGGAGCGTTGCCGAGCTTAAAGTAAACCTTGCCGAAGTCGACCGTGGCTTTACCGTTATCGCTCGCCTGGGTCGTGCCCTCATCCATCTTTACGAGCGAGCCATCGGCTTCCTTCTCGGCATACAGGTCAAACGTATACTGGCCCGCCTCGATCTTGTCGCGGGAGTCCATTACCTTCTCGGCAGCAAGGCCCTCAAAGGTTCCGGTCGCGACGTAGCTGTTGGTAAAGGACACCTGGGCCTTGGCGGTACCGTCCTTGGAACTATAAGTCTTTGCATCATCGGTATCTTCGACATTGTTGGCGTCATAGTGCTTGACCGTGGTCACGGTATAGAGCGAACCGTTATCGCGCTTCTTAACCGCAATCTCTACCTTCCAATAGGTGGGGTCGTACGTATAGCCGCCCTTGTCGCCGTCATTCTCGACAACCTTGTAGGTGAACGTCTTACCCACATCTTTCGTCGCAAAGGTCAGGCCACCCAAAATACCGGTGTGGGACGTGCCATCAGCCTGCGGCTCATCGTTGGTAACGGTGAGCTTGCCCTCATCCGCGCGCAGCAGCGCCTTAAGCTTTTCGGTTGAGGCGGTGTCGGCGGTGTCTTCGCCCGTCACCGTAAAGCCAAACATGCCGGCATGCAGGTCGTGCCCGTTAAGCGTCTTGACGATCTCCAGACCGCCCTGGAGCTCATAGCTCGTCGAGGCGCTATACCTATTGGTAAAGACGAAGCCTTCCGAACCAGTCTCGCGGTCGGCACGCGCCACGAGCTTGCCGCCCTCATCGGAAACCTTAACGGTCACGGTATTGGTGTGCGTGTCATACGTCCACCCGTTAAGGTCATTCGGAATCTGCTCATTCATAGCGAACGTATACGTGCCCGGCTTGTTGAAGGTGAGCTTTGAGAAGTCAATCTTATCGTGCTCGCCGTCGGCAAGGTCTTCCCTCGTCTGCTTCTGCTCGGTATAGCCGTTGCCCTTGCTCATCGAAGAGCCGGTGATGAGCTTGCTGTCGATGGCAGCCTTGGTGGCGTCGTCAGCTGCGGTCATGGTAAAGGTGAACTTGTCCGGGGCATTGGCGCCGACAACAACCTTCGTCACGGACGGAGTGTAGGTTGCCGCCTCGGTGACTGTATAGGTGTTCTTAAACTTGACCGTCGCGACACCGGTGGACGTTGTACCCGACGGATAAATCCACTGACCCTCGAGCTCGTCGCCATTGTCACCCGGCTTGCTTACCGATGTCGTGACCCTGAGCGTGCCGTCGCCGTTATCCGCTACGACGGCCCTAACCGTATGGACCGTGTTGTCGTACGTATAGCCCGCCGCCTTGTCGTCAATCTCGCTCACCGTATAGGTGAACGTCTTGCCGGCATCATTCTGAGTGAAGGTCAGTCCACCCGCAGGTACCAGACTCACGGTCTTGGGGGCGTCGGCCTCGACATTTGTGGTCTCAAAGACCTTGCCGTCCGCGGAAATGCCGACCTTGCTGGCAGATGTCTTGTCGGCAGGCTTGACGATATAGCGGAACGTGCTCTTGGGCGAGCCGAACACCGTCGCGTCCTTGGGGTACGTCAGTGTCTTCTCGATCTGCAGGCCGCCAGCGGCACCATAGTCGAGACTTGCCGCATAACGGTTCACAAACGAGACGGTAGGCGTCGTGGCGCCGGCCTCGCTTGCATCGTACTGCTGCACGTAGGTATTCGGATCCTGCTTGAGCTCGGTAATCTTTTCGTCCGTCAACGCGCTCGCATTGGTGCCATCGCCCAGCAGCTTCGTCACACCCGCGCCCTTGAGCACGGTCGTCACGGTGTAGAGCTTGGCGGGGTCGTCCTTGCGTGCAAGAACCTTGACGAGCACGATGGCATCGCCGGTATAGCTGGTGTCATAGGTGTAGCCGGCAGCAGCAGGCTGGTTCTCGCGGATGCGATAGGCAAACGTATGGCCAAGGTCCTGCTCGGTGAGCTTGCGGGCAAAGAGCTTCTCCGCTCCGCTTGCGCCCACCACGGCACCGGACACGCCGGTCCCCGCCGCCTTGTTGGACAGGTTGGCCTCGGCGCCATCGACCGACGTCTGGACGCCGTTGTACCAAAGGCCCGTCACGGCAAAGGTAAACTGGCCCGCGGTAGAGGCGCGACCCTGAAGGGTCTTGCTCACCGTCACGCCGCCAAAGGTGCCCGTCGCATGGTATGCGTTGGTAAAGGCGGCCTTGTCGGTTACGGCCTTGTCTGCATCGGAGGCACCGGTGTTGGCATAAGTCACGCTCGACACGTGCAGCTCGCCCGTGTGGTTGCCCGACTTGTCCAGATCGGTCACCACGACGATCGCACGTGCGGTGTGCTTGTCCATGGACATGCCCGCCTGGCCATCCTGCGCGGCATTCTCGGTGATATTAAAGCTAAAGGTACCTGCGCGTTTGAACGTCACGGCCGAGGCGGCTTCGGTGCCAAAGGCGAACGAGGCCACGCGTCCCGACTCGGGCGCATTGGCGACAGCTTGGTTAGTGCCGATAGCAACGGCTCCATCCGTTACTGCCTTTGCGGTGGTCTTACCCAGACCAGTTGCGCTGGCATCATCCGTAGCGGCAGCGAGGTTAAAGGTATAGCTCTCGCCCTGGTTCCAGTCGCGACCGCTCAGGGTCTTTTGGCCCTGCAGGGTCACGCTCGTGGGCTCCACACTATATTTATTGGTAAAGGAAGGCGTGACGTTCGTTTTCAGCTGCTCTACCGAGCCGTTTGCCAAGACCTTGTAGTACTCGATCGAAGTCTGGACGCCGGCGCCCTGCTTGGCGTTGCGCACCACGGCGTAATAGACCGATCCGTCGTAGGTCATGCCCGCGACACTGCCGGGATTCTCGGCAAACTTGTACACGTAGGCGCGTCCCGCATCCGCCCTGGCGGTATAGGAGATCGCCGGCCAGGTCACCGTGCCGTCGGCGTTGTTGCCCACGGACGCGGTGTCGCCTTCGGCGCCCTGAGGCATGGGAGCCTTGATGCTCGGTACGACCGTATCGGGATCGAACGCTGCATTGTCGTCCGCATAGCCGCCCACACGCTCGAGCTTAAAGCTAAAGGTGTTCTGGGCAAGCGGGAAGGTCCCGGCGTTGTCGACTAGGTTCTTTTGAGCATGGATGATGATGCTCCTCTCATGCTCGTCGTAACGGTTGGTGAAGGTCGCGGTCTTACCGGCGACCTCTGCGGTAGCCGGTTTGTCCGCGTCGTCACGCACCTGCTCCACCTTTACGCTCGTAACGACCAGAGCGCCAGCCTGGTTGTCCTCCACCACGACCTTCGCGGTATAGACGGCGGCAGAGTAGCTTATACCGTCTGCCCCGGCATCGGAACCGGGGATAACCTCATTGATGGTATAGGTGTAGGTGCCCGGCTTGGCATACTCGATGGTTCCGAAGTTGCCGACCTGAGCGTGCCTGTTCAGCGTAATCGTGGACACGCCGTCCTTGGGCATGGGAGCGCCATGCTTGGGCGTAAGCTTCACGGTAAAGGTATCGTCATCGGTCCAATCGCGACCGATGAGCTCTTTCTTGACTTCCAGGAAATCTTTGCCCTCAAGCGTTACAGAGCTGGCGCTGTAGTTATTGGTGAACTCGAGCCTGTTGCTCGCGGGGATCTCTCCACCCAAGAGCGCGTCGATCGTACCCGTGATAGTGTTGCCAGTTCCGGACTGCTCCTCGCCGCCGGCCCTGCGGCTCACGAGCCTAAAGCCAGCCGGAAGCACCGACTCATCGGCAGAGCCGGTCACTGTGTTAACGATGCTCGCCAGCACGTTGCCGTTGGACTCCTCGTCCTTGGTGGTGAGCTCGCTCACGCTATACTTGTCGCCCTGCATAAGGTCGTATACGCGAATGGTCTCGCCGGCCTTGATGGAATGGGTGCTGCCGTTCATGAGCGTAAAGGAATCGCCCACGGCATTGCCATTCGCATCGAATACGTGTGCCTCGTAGCCCTTCTCGGACTCCGGCAGGGTGAACTTAAACGTAAACGTCAGATCGTTGTTGTTCGCATCCTTGGTAGGCGCGGTAAGCTCAGCATCCGCCGTCACGGTCTTGGTCACTTGCAGGCGCGCCACGCGACGGTCGGTATACTGCACGGCCGTTGCCGTGGTAAAGAGATGGTTGAGCTGGAGCGTGCCCAAGTTGGTACGAGTCTTGGAGGCATCATCGATATATGATGGGTCGTCCTCTTGGTAGAGGGCCATACGGTTGATGCCCGTATCGGCAAAGATCGTCGCCAGCTGGCCGTCGCGGACGCCCTTGTCCTCGACATAGCGCAGAACGGTCTTGGTGCCCTGAGTCGCCTTGTCATAGCGCATGTGCATCAAGTCATTTTTGAGCGAAGGCGTCACGCCCTCGGCGGTGCTCGTCTGGCCCCACGTCAGGTTACCCTTGACATCTGCACCAGTCACGCTCTGCAGCTTGCCCTTGATGTGTGTAAGCGTGTTGTCGATCGAGTCGGGAGAGCCAAACTGCGCCAACGAGGCAATCAGCGAACCCGGGCCACTCATGCTGCGCACGCCGTCGTTCTTCTCACCGGCATCCACGTACACGCCCGAATCGTCCACGATCACCTTGGTAATGGTGGAATTTATCTCGTAGCCATCCGGGCTCAACGATTCGCGCAGATAGTACGTACCTTTGGTAAGAGGTGCGTGATTATTCGAATCGAGCGGGAAGCATGCAGCACCCTTAATCTCATACGGATAGGTCATGCCTTTTGCCTGCACGGTGTCATACGGCTCGGCACCCGCTTTTATGGCATAGGTTTTAGGACTATCGCCGGTAACGTCCTTGGCCTGGTACAGCTCAAACGTCGCGCCGTTCACGGGCTTGCCCGAGTCGTCGACCTTTTGCACAAACAGACGATTCTGGACGTTGGTGAGGTGAATCACCGTAGAGAACTGCCTGTTTATCGACTGGTATTGAACCATGGAGGTGTTCTCCGTGGTTGCCTCTGCCAGAGACGATGCCGTGGTGTGATACACCGCCACGGTATATTCCGCCTTCGACTGGTCCGTCATCATGGCGGCGTACTTCTCGATATCTCCGGGCAGCGACCTAACCGTCACCTCGTAGTCGCCCTTGGTGTTGACGGCAAAGACGCTCGTGTCCGCCGATTTGGCAGCCTCGACCGCGCCAGCGATGCCGTGTTTGGAGCACAGTTTGTAGCCATCGAGCGGATTACCCGTGACTGCCGTCCATGCGTTTTCGCTTTTATGGTCCTCGCTCGCACCGGTGAGCTTGAGCACGACAGCGAAGGTCGTACCCGAGCTAATGGCGTGGCCCTTATTGTCTACCGTCTCTTTGGACAGGGAGATGGTCTCCTTGGCGGCCAGATAACCACCGTTGAGCCACATGCGGCTGCCCGTCCACTGGCTGTCATCAGCCGTGGTGACCGTCGTTTGCGGCGCGACGACCACGCCACCCGAGCCACTCGCCGCAGCTTGCTTGTACTGCAAATGTAGCTCGCCTGGTGTTGCGGTGGTCGACGAGGTCAGACTCGAACGGTATCCCGCGGGCAATTCTTCTTCTTTGAGTACAAAGTAATCGTGGCCCTCGGAATGCTGGCCATCGAACGAGAGCACAGAGCCGTCCTTCTTCATCAGAAGTACCAGTTGGCCATTGGCGTCCGTCGTGCCTTGGGCGATAGGCTCGGCCCCGCTTGGCACGGTCCATTTTTCATCGGACTGATACAGAGCAAACTTGGCACCTTGGACTGCCTGGCCGTTCTGGTCGACCTTCTCGACCTCGGACGACGGCAGGGTGGTAAGGTTGAACTTGAGCGACATGTTCGATGCGCCCGCGCCGCGCTCCAGATAGAAGAAGCTCAGCGTGTGCTTGGTGCTGTCGCGGAAGGTGCTGCCGGAGAAGTTGGTGGTATCCGCACCGGCAGCTTTGAACATCTCCTTGATGGTCGTGTTCTGAATTGTCTTTTCGGGGTCATTTGCGTTGTCGACATGGCCGACATGCACCGCGCCCGTAGCAAAGTTGATCTTGAGCGTCGCCTTCTCGTGAATGCCGCCCAAGTCACCCACGAGCACACCGTCGATATACACCCAGACATCATCGTCGCCCGAGAATTCAAAGACCATGTCCTCGTTTTTGGTGGTCTTGCCGCGTGCAGGCTGGACAAACTCCGTGGTCATGGACATGCCAAAGTGGTGGTTGAGATCCGTGCTTCCATCAACGATCTTTTTAGGGGAGAGGTTGTTGCCGTTCTCATCAAAAACCTTGCTTGCAGAGTCAAAGGGGAAGAACTGGCCCAGATTGGTTTCTTTGCTCGCATCGCCCTTATATACGCCCGCTTTATCGTAGACGTCAAAGGAATTGGTCGTGGGGTTATACACAGCGTAGTTGCCGTTAGAGCCGTTAGAGCCGTACGAGTCGTAAACGTAATAGCCATCCTTGAGCTGGAAGAGGCCTTTCACGTTGTTGTAGACGGCTTTGCCGTTCTGCCTACCATTTGCCTGGCTGGCATTGTTAAAGAGATAAGCCAGCGACTCATCGGTGTACGTACCACTCGTGTTATAGGAGGTGTAGGTACCGGCATCAATCGCTGGATAACCATTTACCAGCATGTTCTTCACAAACGAAAGGCGTCCATAGCCATTGATGGCGCTTTTGCCCGTCCACCTGTTAATGCCCGTGCCAGCGCCACCATTGAACTTGAGCTGATGGTCTTTATTGATACCGGTGTTGTTATTCTTGTTGTCGTTGTTTATGTTCTTCGAGCTATCGTTATCGCCATCGACAACCCAGTAGTCGAACAGGTTGACCGTGGTGCCGGTAGGATTCACCGTTTGCACGGTGTGGTCACTCACGGCAGCCGACGCACTCGTCGCACCAAACAAGAGAGCGCACGCCGCCAGCGGAACGGTCAAAACCCTTAGAGCGCGCTTGACTGTATTGGTTTTTTCGCCAAAAAGCTCCAGCTTTTCTTGAGCTCTCGCACATACGCGATTCATGAAGGCCCTCCCCAATCCATGAGGACGGCAAGCAGTGGCTCGCTATATGTGTGTCGTCGTCCTCATCGATGCAAATATACGCCCCCCCCCGCGCAGAAACGCAAGGCGGGACATCGCTATATGCTTAAAATTGTAGCAATTTGGGTGACCCGAAATTTCGCCTCGGGTTGCCACTCAGGCTCAAAATCGAACCACTCGCGCCATCGACATACCCCAGTAGCAAAGTAGCTAATTTGGGACGGGGCTATTTTGACTACTCGGCCAAACCGGGCTCCCGACCCAAGACCCAAGGCGACCAGCCTCGGATAGCGATTCTCGAAGTTGCGGTGGAATAGTTCCTGTTTTTGCTGCCTGAGCCGCCAAACAGGAACTATTCCACCGCAACTTATTGGGGGATGGATTTTAGAGGCGGGCGAGGTCGTAGGCTTGGGCGGCTGACTCGCCGGCGCAGATGAGGTTGGTTGTGGCTTCCCGTGGTTCGAGTGCTTGGTCGAGGGACATAGGCTTGCGGCAAATCGGCAGTACCAAGTCGATACCTTGCTCGTACACCGCGTTCAGGTTGTCAGCACGGCCGCCCACGACGGCGGCCACCGGCTTGCCATAGCGCTTGGCACGGCGAGCCACGCCCACCGGTGCCTTACCGGCGGCGGACTGCTCATCCATATTGCCCTCGCCCGTTATGACCAGATCGACATCGCGCACGCGCTCGTCAAACCCCACAAGGTCGAGCACCGTTTCCACGCCCGAGCGCAGCTCCGCACCGAGTGCCAGCAGCGCAGCACCCAAACCACCCGCCGCACCCGCGCCGGGCACGCCGAGGACCGAACCAAATGTCCGTGTGCCCTCGGGCGTGCGCAGCAACCCCTGAGTCCGAACCTCGGCAATCGCAGCGTCGAGCAGGCGACCGTAGCCGATCATCCAGCTGTCGTATCTACGCAGTACCTCGGCATCCCCCGTCGGCAGACCCTTCTGTCCGCCGAACACCGCCAGTGCGCCACGACGTCCCACAAGCGGATTCTCGACATCGGAAAGCACAACGATACGAGCGCCATCCAGCGCCTGCATCGCGGGCGTCAGGTCAACACCGGCCACACGCTCAAGACCCGCGAGCCCCGGCGCAACATCGCAACCGTGCTCATCAAGCAGACGCGCGCCGAGCGCCCGCAGCATACCGGCGCCGCCATCGTTGGTGGCACTGCCGCCCAAACCAATATAGATAGTCTTTGCACCCGCGCGAACCGCACGAAGCATGAGCTCGCCCACGCCATAGGTCGAAGCTGTCAGAGCCGCCGATTCCGTACAGGGTGAATACCCAATGCCTGCCGCCTCGGCCATCTCGATAACCGCAGACGCGCGCCCGGCATCTACCAGCATCCGGGCAGACACGCGCTCGTTCAAGGGGCCTGCCACCTCGCAGGTCACGACCTCGCCGCCGCACGCGGCGACAGCGTCGAGCGTTCCCTCGCCACCATCTGCCAGCGGCAATGCGCACACCTGGGCATCGGGCCACGCGCGGCACACGCCCTCGGCAACTGCTTCTTCTGCCTGCGTGCTTGAAACGCTGCCCTTAAAGGAGTCAATCGCCAACAGCACGCGACGAGGCCGGCGCTGCGCGGCGCCAAAGTCGACCGTCTCAACGGCAATATCTCCGGCATCCGCAAGTGCCGCGGCGTGAGCGGCATGCGCGTCAAGATTGGACTCACAGCCGCAAGCAGCCCCGTCCGCTCCACGCAAGCCGGCAAAATAGCTACTCAGCAGCTCGCGGCACTCATCCGCCAACACACCGGCGGCCACGTTAAACCGATGATTCAGGCGCGAATCGGCATTGAGGTCGTACAGAGACCCCAGCGCGCCCGCCTTGGCATCGGCCGCACCATACACGCAGCGCCCAACGCGCGCGTTGACCATAAGGCCCGCGCACATGCAGCAGGGCTCGAGCGTCACATAGACGGTGCAATCGGAAAGGCGCCATCGGCCGAACGCCTGAGCAGCGGCGCATAATGCCGCGAACTCGGCATGCGCTGAAGGATCCTGGTCAAGTTCGCGACGGTTATGCGCCCGCGCGACGATCTCGCCAGCACGCACCACCACGGCTCCGATGGGCACCTCGCCCACCGCCGCGGCAGCTCGTGCCTCCGCTAACGCCTCGCGCATGAACTTCTCGTCGATTCCGGTGCTCGTCATCGTTCGCCTTCCCTGTTGCAAATTCAAAACGATGCTATCATTACGACTCACGGAGAGATGGCAGAGCGGTTGAATGCGGCGGTCTTGAAAACCGTTGAGCGCGAGAGCGTTCCGGGGGTTCGAATCCCCCTCTCTCCGCCACTTTTAGTGCTTTACCGGCGTCATGGTTCGCTCGAACAGTGCATCGACCACGTCGGCTATCTCGGGTTGACGTTCAAGGTCATGGCCCGATTCCCACCACATGGTAAATAGACGAATGATGCCGCCGGCGACAAACTCGGACGTCGTCTCGAGCGACACGGGCGCAAGCGCGTCTTCGTCGAGCGCGCTCATCACGCGCTCGCGGATGGAACGGGCGATGCGATCGCAAATCGTACCGGTCAACATGCCCGACATGCTGCTCGCCAGAATGTTATCCATGAGCTGCTCGTGCGCCAGAATCATGTTCATGGCGTCGTCAAACACTTCATGACGAAGCGTGCGCACATCGCCCGCTACCTCCGCGCCATCTGCATCGTCCAGCTTTTGCGGCAGGCCCGACATGAGCTCATCGACATAGAAGGCGAAGTAATCGTTCTTATCGCGAAAGTGCTTGTAGAACGTCGTGCGCCGAATCATGGCGCGGTCGCACAGCATGGCGACCGTCAGGTCCTCAAAACGATACTCTTCGAGCAGTTCGGTAAAGGCATTAAACAGGGCACGATAGGTTTTCTTGATGCGAAGATCCATCCATATCGCCATCCTCGGGGGCAGCAACAACACACAGTAATATGTCGCATATCTTACACCCGTACCGTAGTCTCTGCCTTAAAGCCCAACCTTGGCGGAAACATAACGCTTACCGGAAAGTTCGGCACCGCCAAGGGTTGCGGGTATACTAGAAGTGTTAGACCAACGGCAGCTGGCGCACAACGCCGCGGCCATTCGAAACGGAGACATCATGGCTACCATCATCATCGGTATCGTTGTTGTCGTTGTGATTGTCTGCGCCATCGCCGGCATCTACAACAACATGGTCACCAAGCGCAATCGCATCGACAACGCCTGGCAGAACATCGACACGCAGCTGCAGCGCCGCAACGATCTTATCCCCAACTTGGTAGAGACCGTCAAGGGCTACGCCAAGCACGAGCAAGAGACGCTCGCCGCCGTGGTCAATGCACGCAACGCCGCCGTAAGCGCCACCACGCCCGAGGCCAAGATGGAAGCCGACAACGTGCTGACCGGCGCCCTGCGCCAGCTCTTCGCCGTGGCCGAGGCCTACCCCGACCTTAAGGCGAACACCAACTTTACGCAGCTCCAGGCATCGCTCGAGGATACCGAGAACAAGATTAGCTATGCACGCCAAAGCTACAACGACTGCGTGCTCAGCTACAACAACGCCATCCAGACGTTCCCGGCCGTCATCTTTGCCGGCATCTTCCAGTTTAAGGAGCGCCAGGGCTTCGAGGCCGCCGAGGCCGCCCGCCAGGCACCGACCGTCAAGTTCTAGCAGGTTGACAGCACGCCCTTAATCGCCTAAATGCATAAACCGCCCCGTCGAATGCATACTTCGACGGGGCGGTTTCCTTTCTCGCAACGGCCTCCCTCAAGGCGCCGTGCATTTTTGGGAGTATTCAGCAAACCCGGATGCTTCGAGCGCCGCAGCAAAGGCGTAAGGCGGCGAATATCCCTGTGGCTCGCTCCCCGGCAGCCCACAACCTCGCCCATTTTTCGCAAAAAGCATCGCTAAACAGCAGCTACTGCCCGAAAGCCGGTATGCAAGGGCCTTTGGCTGCAGAATACTCCCAAAAATGCACGGCGCCCACACCCCTACGTAACGCACAGCAGGTAGCGCGCAGCTAAAAATACAAAAGACGCGGCCAAAAAGCCGCGCACCATCATTTATTCAGCCAAGTAATCCCCTGTCGCGACAGCGCCGAGCCGCAGGGCGGAGAGCAAGTTCCCTCCCGGCGCACTCCGCAGGACGCAAGAAGCCCTCGCCGCACGAAGTGCGCAGCGAGGGCTTCTTGCATGTCCGAGGACGCGCCGGGAGGGAACTTGCTCTCCGCCCGGATAGGTAAGACAAATTACGCCACGGTGTAAACCCAGTCGTGCTTGTCCTCAACGGCACCAGACTGAATGCCGGTCAGGGTCTCGCGGAGCTTCTTCATCACAGGGCCGATCTCGGTGTAGCCAGCCGGGAAGGTCACAGTCTCGTCGGCGCCGTAGACCTTGTTGTCGATCTCGCCAACCGGGGAGATGACGGCGGCGGTGCCGCACAGGCCGCACTCAACAAAAGTGCCGGCCTTGACCTCGGCCCACTCGACGGGACGCTGGTCGACGGTCATGCCCAAGTCCTCGGCGACCTGAACGAGCGAACGGCGGGTGATGGAGGGCAGGATGGAGTCGGTGTGCGACTGCGGAACGACGAGGGTGCCGTCCTCCTTCACGAACAGGACGTTGGCGCCACCGGTCTCCTCGACATAGGTGCGGGACTCGGAGTCGAGATACAGATTCTCGGCATAGCCCTCGCGATGAGCTTCCATCGTGGGCTTGAGGGACATAGCGTAGTTGAGGCCGGCCTTGATGTTGCCGGTGCCGTGCGGTGCGGCGCGGTCGTACTCGGAAACGCGCAGCTTGACGGGCTTGAGGCCGCCCTTAAAGTACGGACCGACCGGGGTCACGAGAATGCGGAACGTGTACTCAGGAGCGGGAGCCACGCCGATCACGTCACCGGAGCCGATCATAAACGGGCGCACGTACAGGGTTGCGCCGGAGCCGAAGGGCGGAACCCATGCGGCGTTGGCAGCGACAACCTGCTTGACGGCCTCGACAAACTTGTCCTTGGGGAACGGGGGCATCTCCAGGCGCTCGGCGGAGTTGTACATACGCTCGGCGTTCATGTCGGGGCGGAAGCAGACGATGCTGTCATCCTCGGCGGTGTAAGCCTTCAGGCCCTCAAAGACCTCCTGGCAGTAGTGGAAGATGCCGCCGCACTCGGAGACGTGCATGGTGTGGTCGGTGGTCAGGCCGCCCTCGTCCCACTCGCCGTCCTTCCAATGAGCCTCGTAGCTGTAATCGGTCTTCATGTAGCCAAAGCCGAGGCTACCCCAATCGATATCCTTCTTCTCGACAGTCATATGTCGCTCCTTACACACACGGTTGCATACTCGCGAACCCGCACGCAAGGACCGAAGCCGGCCGCGTCGCAACGTCGCAAACCCGGAGCGTAGAGCCGGGCAGGACACGCGGG
>CAKUEZ010000035.1 GCA_934646965.1 uncultured Collinsella sp.
TTCTTAAACGACTAGTCAAACAAGAACACCCAATGACTACCTTGGACCGTGACAACGCCGCAGGTAGAGAACGGACAGCGAGCGCCCGCCAGAGCGAACAAATTGGCATGAAAAGAGGACGGCATAGGCCTTCTGGTCATGCCGTCCTCTTTGAATGACAAGTTGTCGCTCTGGTGGGCGCGCAGCATCAACTGGTTACGCGGTTTGGTAAAACCGCGTAACTAATTAGAAACGATTGCCACGGAAGCCGCCGCCGTTGCGGCCGCCACGATCGCCACCGCGACCGCCGCGGTCGTTACCGCGGTTGCCGCCGAAGCCGCCACGGTTGCCACCGCGGTCGCCATAGCCGCCACGGTTGCCGCCGAAGCCGCCGCGACCACCACGGTCGCCGCCGCGGTCACCAAAGCCGCCACGGCCGCCACGGCCGCCACGATCGCCACCGCGACCGCCACGGTCGCCACCACGGCCACCGCGATCGCCAAAGCCGCCGCGACCGCCACGGTCGCCGCCGCGGCCACCGCGATCGTCACGACCGCCGCGAGGACCGCGGTCCTCGTCCAGGCCCATGGCGACGAGCGGGGCGATAACCTTATCGAGGGCAGCCATCAGCTCGGTGGCCTCCTCGTAAGAGAGCTCGGGCAGAAGCTTCTCCTTCTTGTTGGCAAGCTCGGTTAGGCCCTCGGCAGCATCCTCAGCAGCGAAGACGACGATCTTGCGCATGTCGCCCTCGACATCGTCGATACGGCCGACCAGGTCGGCAGCCTCGGCCTCGGCCATCAGGCCATCGAGCTCACGAAGGCGCATGCCCAGCAGATCGGACATCTCCTTCTGCTCCATCTTGGGCTTGAGGTCAAGGAGCTTAATGGCGCGCTCGATGTTCGCCATGCGCTCGGCCTTGGCCTCCTCCTCCTTGGAAATAGCAAAGCGACGGCTGCGCAGCAGGCGGGCGGCCTTCTGCATCTTGTCCATCAGCTCTTCGTCATCGTAATCTGCGGCGGCCTCGACAACCTCGGCCTCCTCCTCGGCGGAAACCTCGTCAGCAGCCTCAACCTCGGCAGCTTCGGTCTCCACGGTCTCGACTGCCTCGACCTCGGCAGCCATGGTCTCGTTCTCGGTCTCGTTCATGATCTCTTCGTTCTCAGACATGAGACTCCTTCTTGGCCCTCTCGGGCATCATCGCCCCATTCGCGGGGCCCGTCGCGCACTCTTTGCGCTTATAAAATCATGCCTCTCGGCAAAACGTCCATTAGTTTATGGTGTCGTCCGCCAATCTAGCTGCAGAATCTATGTGCACACATTAATGCGACATGTCGCGGTATCATGGCGTGAACCAAACGCGCCCATCTAAGGAGCCCGCCATGATCAAGCCCATCATGAAGTCCGAGTTCTTTTTACGCCTACCCTCCGAAGACGCCGGCCCCGAAGACGCCGCAACCGGACAGGATCTTCTGGACACCCTGCACGAACACGAGCACGAGTGCGTGGGGCTTGCCGCCAATATGATCGGCGTACGCAAACGTATCATCTGCGTAAAGGACGGCAGCAAGTCGTTGCTCATGTACAACCCGCAGATTCTTGAGCAGGTCAACGCCTATCAGACCAGCGAAGGATGCCTTTCGCTGGTTGGAGAGCGCCCCTGCACCCGCTATCGTCGCATTAAGGTGGAATACCTGGACGAGAACTTCGTGCACCGCATCAAGAACTTCTCGGGCTACACCGCCGAGATCATTCAACACGAAATCGACCACTGCAACGGGGTTGTCATTTAAACAGCCAAGGAAAATGAATCGTTTTGCTCCGTCGCGTGCGGGCCACGATAGCAACGCAGGTTGAGCACACGACAGCGAGCGAGTCGCATTTGCGCCAAGGTGACGTGAAACAAAAGGGCGCTGACCTTCTGGTCGCGCCCTTGAAGTTGAACGTCAGATTGGCGTGAATGCGGCTCGCGCAGCGTCAAGCGGTCCGCCGTTCGGTAGAACGGCGGAACTATTGTTGACGGTAGTGATCGAAGAAGTCGGCGAGGTCTTCGAGGGACTCTTTGAGCACTTCCATGCGCGGCAGGTAGACGATGCGGAAGTGGTCGGGCTCGGCCCAGTTAAAGCCGCCGCCGCGCGTGATCAGAATCTTCTTCTCGTGCAGCAGGTCGAGGGCGAACTGCTCGTCGTCGGTGATGTTGAACTTCTTCACATCCATCTTGGGGAAGATGTAGAACGCCGCGCGCGGCTTGACCACCGAGATGCCATCGATCTTGCTAAGCGCCTCGTACACAAAGTTACGCTGCTCGTAGACACGACCGCCGGGGCGAATGTAGTCGTTGACCGATTGATGTCCACCTAGCGCCGTCTGAACGATGGACTGAGCCGGCACGTTAGAGCACAGGCGCATATTCGAAAGCATGTTGATGCCCATGATGAAGTCGCTCATGCAGCGCTGATTGCCCGAAAGCACCATCCAGCCAATACGGTAGCCTGCGATCATGTGCGACTTGGAAAGGCCGCTAAAGGTGACGCAGGGCAGGTCGGGAGCGAGCGAGGCAATCGAGACGTGCTCGTAGCCGTCCATGCACAGACGGTCGTAGATCTCGTCGGCAAAGATCATCAGCTGGTGCCTGCGCGCGATCTCGACGATACCCTCGAGCACCTCACGCGGATAGACGGAACCCGTGGGGTTGTTGGGGTTGATGATGACAAGAGCCTTGGTCGCGCTCGTGATCTTGGACTCCATATCCTCCAGGTCGGGATACCAATCGGCCTGCTCGTCGCACAGATAGTGCACGGGATGACCGCCGGCAAGGGTTGCGCACGCCGTCCACAGCGGATAGTCGGGGCTGGGGATCAGGATCTCGTCGCCATTGTCGAGCAGCGCGTTCATCGAAAGCTGAATGAGCTCGGACACGCCGTTGCCCGTGTAGATGTGCTCCATCTGAACATTGGGCAGGCCCTTGATCTGCGAGTACTGCATAATCGCTTTGCGCGCAGAGAACAGGCCACGCGAGTTGGAATAGCCTTCGCAGTCGGGCAGCTGCTGGCGCATGTCCTTAATGACTTCATCGGGCGTGCGGAAACCGAAGGGCGCCGGGTTACCGATATTGAGTTTGAGGATGCGCTCGCCCTCGTCCTCCATACGGGCAGCCTCGTCGACGACGGGACCGCGTACGTCATACAGGACGTTATCGAGCTTGGCGGATTTAGAAAAAGTGCGCATGGTGGTGCTCCTTGCAATTTGAGCCGTGGGGTTAGGCTCGGATTTGGCAACGTTATGGGACGAGGACGTCTCGCCTTGGTCAGCGTCACTGGCGAGCAGCCAGGTAACATCGACCTCCAAAATACGGGCGAGCAACTCTGCCACATCGCGCCGCGGGATCGTCTTGCCGCTCACATATTGGCTCATCTGACTCTTGCCGAGTTTTTTGCCGAGCATCTCCGATGCGCGGATCACGTCCGACTGGCGAACGTCGCGATCGGACATAGCCTGTCGCAGGCGATCGCTAAACGTCTCTTGGGCCACTAGAACCTCCTTGCTGGCAAAGTTCAATTTATAGAACACGAATTGAACCTGAGTTCAATTTAGGCAGCAGTGTAACGCGGCACTTTTCAGGAAAGTTCAATTTCACAAAGAAATGCGTTAAGTTCCAAGATTTGCTCCAAAGCCGATAACAGTGTGCACCATTAGAGATATTCGAGAAATCGAGCCGCCGCAAGCGAAACGTCGGCCGTGCGGTATATGGCATTGATCTGCCGATGAGGATGCCCCTCCAGCGGCCGGATAGCGACATCGAACTGGCATCGGCACAAGATGAGCGCCGGAAGAACACTCACGCCCAGACCATCCTCGACCATGGCCATGATCGCATAGTCATCCCAGGTCGATAGCTTAGAGCGCACCGTTAGGCCCGCACGGCGAAACAGCGGCGTAATCTCGTCGTCGCTCCCGCGTTCCAGCAGGATAAACTGCTCGTTGGCCAAATCGGCAAGAGAAACGGCCTCCGCAGTAGCAAGCGGAGAGTTTCCCGGCACCACCGCCATCAGCTCGTCTTGCACCAACGGCCGCGACGCCATGCCGGCGCCGCGTGGCTCACGCGGGATAAAGCCCAGGTCGCAGCGGCCTTCCGCCACCCATTGCTCAATCTCGGAGTAATCACCCATCAGCAGCTCATAATCGACATCCGGGTGATCGGCGCGAAACCGCGCGATGACCGGCGGCAGCACATGGGTCGCCACGCTCGAAAACGTGCCGATGCAGATCTTGCCGCGCATGAGCCCGCGCATCTCGTCCACGCGTCGCTGCAGGCGGCCAAACTCCTCGCATAACGCCTCGACGGCCGGCATGATCTGCCGCCCGTCGGCAGAAAGCACCACGCCCTCGCGGCTGCGGTCGAGCACCTTAAAACCCCAGTCGGCCTCAAGGTCGCCCACCATACGGCTCACGCCCGACTGCGAATAGCTCAGGCGCTCAGCGGCGCGCGTAAAGCTACCGGCACGCACCGTCTCGAGCAGCACTTGCATCTTTTGGATATTGGTCTCCACGGCACGTCCCTGCCTTTGCATGAATATTTGTCATGTCTCCCATGCATTATATTCGCTTTTCTTCTATAGCCCGTTACCCCATAGTGAACTTGCACGGATATAGAGGGGACGGCAGTGCATGAACAACGGATTGGTTACATACTTAGCGGCATTACTGTTGTTTGGCTCTAACGGTATCATCGCCGCGGCCATCGCGCTGCCAAGCTCCGATATCGTGCTCCTGCGCACGTTTTTGGGTGCGCTCTCGCTCATCATCATCCTCGTCACTACGCAACGCCATAAGCTGCAGGCACCGTCTCGTCCCCGCGAAGCCGCGGCCCTTATCCTCTCGGGCGCCGCGCTGGGTGCCAGCTGGATATTCCTGTTTCGCGCCTACCAGACCATTGGCGTCGGTATCTCCTCGCTGCTGTATTACTGTGGCCCCATCATCGTTATGGCCCTCTCCCCGCTCATTTTTGGCGAAAAGCTGACCGGCGGTAAAATCACCGGCTTCATAGCCGTCGCCTGTGGCGCTTTCCTCATTGCGGCACAGGGCCTCGGCGGCAATATGCCCATCGCGGGCATCGCGTGCGGCATCGCCTCGGCCTTCTGCTACGCGTTGATGGTCATTGCCAGCAAGGGGGCGCCGCACATCGAAGGGCTCGAGAACTCCACGCTCCAGGTGAGTGCCGCCTTTGTAACCGCGCTGGTTCTCACGCTCATCACGCAGGGCGTCCCCTCGTTTTTCTCCCCCAGCATCGCCACCGGCATCGATTGGCGCGCTGTCGCCACGCTCGGCGTCGTCAACACCGGGCTCGGCTGCCTGCTCTACTTTAGCGCCGTCGCCAAACTGCCCGTGCAGACCGTCGCCGTCGTCGGCTACCTCGAGCCGCTTTCGGCTGTCGCCTTCTCCGTCTTCCTTTTGGGCGAGGCTATGACGCCCGTCCGCCTGATGGGAGCCGCGCTGATCATCGGCGGCGCGATCTTCTGCGAGCTCGCCGGCAAACGCGCAAGTGCCAAAGCCGGTATTGCCCAGGCAGCACGCGCCTAACAGCTCCTCTTCATGTTTCAAAACAGGAGTGCATCCGCGGTACCACCTTGCAGCAAACCATACAGCGGATACGCCCCTGTTTTGAAATGCCACTTACGCAAACGGCTACTCCCCAGCTGGGGATTATTGTCTAAAGCACCCCGATGTGCCAAACTGCTCTTATATGTATAAAGACGGCATAAAGACCTTTTGCCCCTGGCAAGGGTCAGATGTCTAAGGGAGTCCACGTGGCACACAACAAACGGGAGGCAGCCCTCCAAGATCAGCAAAGCCAGGGCGGGCACGGAGCTATCCCGCTCTCCGCTGGCATGCTGCTCGTAACGCTCGGCGTCGTCTACGGCGACATCGGCACGAGCCCCATGTACACCATGAAATCCATCGTCGCCAACAACGGCGGCATCGGCACCGTCAGCGAGGACATGATCCTGGGCGCGCTTTCGCTCGTCATCTGGACCATGACGCTCGTGACCACGGTCAAGTACGTGCTGATCGCCATGAAGGCCGACAACCATAACGAAGGCGGTATCTTTGCCCTCTTTAGCCTGGTGCGCAAGGTGGCACCATGGCTGATTCTGCCCGCCATGATCGGCGGCGCGGCACTGCTCGCCGACGGCATCCTCACCCCCGCCGTCACCGTTACTACGGCTATCGAGGGCCTGCGCACCATTGAGTGGGGCCATGCGCTGCTGGGCGACGGCCAGACCAACGTGATCATCATCACCATCATCATTATCTGCGGCCTGTTTGCCATGCAGCGCGCCGGTACTTCGTCGATCGGCAAGCTGTTTGGCCCGCTCATGACGCTGTGGTTCCTGTTCCTGGCGGGCGCCGGCCTGTTCAACATGCTCGGTAACCTGTCCATCCTGCGCGCGCTCAACCCCATCCGCGGCATCATGTTCCTGTTCTCGCCCATCAACCACTCGGGCATCATGGTGCTCGGCTTCGTCTTTCTGTCGACGACCGGCGCCGAGGCCCTCTATTCGGACATGGGCCACGTGGGCAAGGCCAACATCTACGCATCTTGGCCGTTCGTAAAGGCGGCACTCATCCTCAACTATCTGGGCCAGGGCGCTTGGCTGCTCGCCAACAACTCCAACCCCCAGATGCTCGCGATGGATATCGTCAACCCGTTCTACATGATGCTTCCCGAGCCCCTGCGCCCCTTTGCCATCGTGCTTTCGGCCGTCGCAGCCATCATCGCCTCGCAGGCACTTATCACCGGCTCGTTCTCGCTGGTATCCGAGGCAACCCGCCTCAACCTTATGCCGCATCTGCGCATTCACTACCCCAGCGACACCAAGGGCCAGCTCTATATTCCGCTCGTCAACAACATCATGTGGGTCGGCTGCATCTTTATTGTGCTGCTGTTCCAAAACTCCGAGCGCATGGAGAGCGCCTACGGCCTCGCCATCACCGTAACCATGCTCATGACCACGACGCTTTTGACGAGCTACATCGCCGGCATCCTCAAGCACAAGCTGGGCGCTTGCGTCTTCGCCCTGCTCTTTGGCGCCATTGAGCTGTGCTTCTTCGCTTCGTGCCTCACTATGTTCTTTGACGGCGGCTACGTCATGATCTTCCTGGCCGCGCTGCTGTTCGGCCTCATGTACGTGTGGCGCCGCGGTACCGCCATCGAGCGTACGCAGACGATTCTGCTGCCCGTCTCCAAGTATATCGACCAGCTCAATCGCCTGCGCAACGACGAGACTTATCCCGTACTCGCCGACAACCTGGTGTTCCTTACCAACAGCCCCGACCCGCTCACGCTCGACCGCGACGTGCTCTATTCCATCCTGGACAAGCACCCCAAGCGCGCCAAGGCCTATTGGTTCATCAACGTACACGTTACTGACGAGCCCTATACGCACGAGTATTCCGTCGAGACCTTTGGCACGGACTTCCTGTTCCGCGTGCGCTTGAACTTGGGCTTTAAGGTCAACCAGCGCGTCAACGCCTATCTGCGCCAGATCGTCGGCGACCTGATGGCTTCGGGTGAGCTGCCGCCGCAGCACCACACCTACTCCATCTACGAGACGCGCGGCAACGTAGGCGACTTCCGTTTTTGCATGCTGCGCAAGATGCTCGCCCCCGAGACGGACATCAACCGCAACGACCACCGCGTCATGGCCATCAAGTACGCCGTCCGTCGCGCCTGCGGAAGCCCAGCACGTTGGTATGGCCTTGAGAACTCGGCAATCATCATCGAGTACGTGCCGCTCTTTGCCCGCATGCGTCCGGCAGTCAAGCTGGTACGCACCCAGGTTCCGCTCGAGGTTCAGGTCGAAGAGGCCGAGGAAATGGAAGTCGACATCTTCTCGGACGACCTGGTCGACGGCAACAAAGCCGGTAGGGACATGAACGTCGACCCCACCGAGTTGCTCGAGAGCGTCGCCGATACGCCCGAACAGCAACAGCTCGACGGACTCGAGAGCGAACAGCTCAACGACGCCAACTTCTAGCCCGTCATCTATCCACGGCAACGGCCCCGCACCTCACGAGATGCGGGGCCGTTTTGCGCCGTAATAAACTGGCAGACTACGAACGACGCGGCTCGGGAACCACGAGCTTATCGGGGCTCGCGCCCTCGGCATCCATCAGGCTCACGTAGCGAATCGACGGATCCTCATACATCGCGTAGTAATAATTGCCCGTGCGCGCGCTAAAGCATCCGGTATAGATAGTCTTCTCGAACTTGCCATCGCCCATCCTGGACGCGCCCTCGATCATCACCACGCCCTCGAGTGAACGGAACATACGGACGACGTTTTCGGCCTCGCTCTCTTTTTGCGGATAGTTGGCATTGAGATACGCCGCTTTTACAAAACGGCTCGGCGAATAGCAATCGCCCGGAATGCCGCGCATGCCGGCACCGGCTCCATAGGGCTTAAGCTCGGCGCCACGCCATGTCGCCGTCTGCGGAAAATCGCTTGTGGCGGTGATATAGGTGCGCAGGTTTTCCATATGCCACGGGAAGGTGGGCTGATTGGCAAGGGTGTCGACCGGATTGTCGTATACATGCAGGCCATCGGCCATCATCTCGACCACGATGCTACGCTGGCTGTCGCCGATAATCCAATGGAGCAGCGACACGCCCAGGCCTTCGCCCGCCGATTTGGCCACGATCGCCACGTCACGCAGCGCCACCTCAACCTCATCGACCGTCGAAAACGTCGCGGCGACCCACAGGGGAAACTCGTAGGCCGCGATATTGGTCTTGCCGTCAACAGGGTCCTCGGCATACTCGGCATAACCCGGGAAATTGAGACCCGCCACGGCGAGGCCCGCATCGTTGCCGCAGTCGAAGAACATAGGGTAGTTCTTGTAATCGATGCACATACCGATCACTGCGTGTGCCGCCGTCGCGTCGTCGATAAACGAATACGGAATGTGAAACCCGCGTGGCATCACGCGAACCTGTTGGCCGTAGTCAAAGCTCCAGTCGAGGTTGCGGCCCAAATACATATGGCCGGAATTATCGGTAAATCGAATGCTCGTGCACATAGCGCCTCCTAGCTAAACGTTCTTGCTAGGTTCATTGTCACCAAACAAAGAGGCGCTAAACAACAAAGCCCGGACATGACAACAATGTCACGCCCGGGCTTATACAAGCAAGATAAACTCAACCAAGTCAACCCCGCAGGTCGTCTAAGGGGTCAAAGTGCCGCAGATTGCCACGAAAGAGGAGCGAAGCGTACTTAAGGTACGCGAGCGACGATTGAGCGGCAAGGTGCGGTGCTTTGGTCCCCTTAGACCAACTTTCCTAGACAATGGTCGATCATGTGTTGAATCATCTGCGCCTCGAAGCCCACAAAGTCCTGCTTGCGCTCGCGCATCTTGCCGTCGACGATCACGTCATAAGCAACCTTGCACTTGATATAGCGCGTGGACTTGGTGACCTCCTCGTGCGTCAGGCAGCTCTCCTCCATCTTGCTGGCGCCCAGGCCAAACACCAGGCGGGGGTTGTAGAGCACATGGGGCTCGCCGGCGTCGTCCAGGTAGACGCAGACCTTCTTGGTAACGCCAATCTGGTTAGCGGCAAGGCAGCCGGCATCGTCGAGCGACTTGATGGTATCGATCAGGTCCTGAGCAACCGACTCGTCCTCGACGGTCGCAACCTCACAACGCTGGGACAGGATAGCCTCGTCGTGGCAAAGCTCTTTAATCATACGTTCCTCCATAGGGTCGTTGTAACCGCTTAAGTATACGGTACCCACACATTTTCATGCGTAAAATACCGTCCGTCTGCTACAAAGCGCCGAACATCAACATGCGAGGAACAGCAGCGTCGTAAAGGGGCTATAGTGGGAGAGTTCGTGTCAATCGGCCTAAACTCGGGGCCGAACAAGGAAAGGGTATGCATGGACGAACTTTTTCACGTCAGTGAGCGCAAGTCCACAATCGGGACCGAACTTCGCGCTGGACTGACAACATTCCTGGCGATGGCCTACATCATCGCCGTCAACCCCGCAGTGCTCTCGGGCGCTGGCATCGATGCGGGAGCGCTCGCCTGCGCCACCTGCCTGGGCGCCGGCATCATGACCATCTGCATGGGCATCTTCGCCAACCGCCCGCTCGCCTGTGCGTCGGGTCTGGGCATCAACGCCATGATTGCGGGCATCGCCACCACCATGTGCGGCGGCGACTGGCACGTGGCCATGAGCGTTATCTTCCTCGAGGGCGTCGTCATCTTGCTGCTCGTCCTTTGCGGCCTGCGCGAGGCCATTATGGACGCTATCCCCGTGGTCCTGCGCCACGCCATCTCGGTTGGCCTGGGTCTGTTCATCGCCATGATCGGCCTGTGCGACGCCGGCATCATCACCGCTGGCGCCGGTACGCTCGTCGGCCTGGGCGACATCACCTCCCCTACCTTTATCGTCGGCATCATCTCCATCATCGTGACGGTTGCCCTGGCCTCCCGCAACGTGCCGGGCTCGCTGCTCATCGGCATCATCGTCGCCGTTATCGCCGGCATCCCGCTGGGCGTCACCCACGCCCCCGAGGGCCTCATCGCCCCGCTCAACTTCTCGACCTTTGGCGCCCCGTTTGCCAGCACCGCCGACGGCAACATGGCCATCGTGAAGGTTCTGACCGACCCGATGCTGCTCGTCGTTGCCTTCTCGCTGCTCATGAGCGACTTCTTTGACACCATGGGCACCGCGATGGCCGTCGCCAAGCAGGGAGAGTTCCTGACCGAGGACGGCAATGTCGAGGACATCCGTCCCATCCTGGTCGTCGACTCCGTGGCCGCTGCTGCCGGTGGCTTTATGGGCGTCTCCTCCATCACCACCTTCGTCGAGTCCACCTCTGGCGCTGCCGACGGTGGCCGCACGGGCCTCACCTCCGTCACCACCGGCGTGCTGTTCATTCTCGCCGCGTTCTTCTCCCCCATCGTCACCATCGTTTCCAGCGCCGCCACCTGCGGTGCTCTGGTCTACGTCGGCTACCTCATGATGAGCGAGGCCTCCGAGATCGACTGGTCCGACGTGTCGCAGGGTTTCCCGGCGTTCATGATTATCGCCGGTGTGCCCTTCACCTACTCCATCTCTGCCGGCATTGGTCTGGGCTTTATCGCCTACGTGGTCGTCGCGCTCGTTAAGGGCGAGGCCTCCAAGATCAAGCCGCTCATGTGGATCGCAGCCCTTGCCTTCCTCGTCTACTTCTTTGTAGCGTAACGGCAAGGCTGCCAAAGCAGAACACCAAAGCGCGAAGTCGCAACGAGCGGCTCCGCGCTTTTCTTTTAAAGACGGGCAGAGCACGGGCGCGCGATATATTGCTTCCCAAATTTTGGACATTTTGCCCTCCAAACGGCACTACCGCCGGCTACATCCTGCAGATATGCTGGGCGTAATCGCATAGGCCCTATGAGGATGGGAGTAACCATGGCCGCCTTGTTCACGACCCCCAAGCGCAATGACAAAACCTCTGGAGCCCATTTTGTCGAGCCCGACGTGCGCCGTCGCACGCTGCTCGCACACGGCAGCTGGCGCCGCGTGACGCGCCGCATCGTCGTAGGCGCCGTGTGCGCGCTCACGGTGAGCTCGCTGCTCATGCCGAGCGTCTCGCTCGCGGCCGAGTGGGTGAAAGTCGGCGGCGTCCGCCACGAAGCGGCCGCGGGACCCACGGGAGACGCCGACGGCACCTGGGCCTGGGACGGTGCCGACGACATGTGGCTCAACGGCTATGACGGCGGTGCGATCGAAGCCGCGGGCAAGCTCAATGTCAATTATTCGGGCAACAACGCCGTCACCAACGACGACGGCCATGGCATCTATGTTATGGATGGTAATGCCGAGAATGCCGAACTCAACATTCAAGGCGATGCGTCCAGCACGCTCAAAGTGACATCTTCTAGCGATACCATCACCTCCGATGGCGACATCAACATCGACGGCGCTGGCACTGTCAACGCCACGAGCACCGAATTCGATGCTATCGATGCCGATGGCAACCTCACCATCAAGGGCTCGGGTAACGTCAACGCCACAGGCAAATCGGACGGCATCAGGGCCGACGGCGACATTACAATTGACAACAGCGGAACCGTCACTGCCAAGGCTACCAAGGATCAGGGTATCGATGCCGGAGAAAACCTCGCCATCAAGGGCGGCGGCAAGGTCGTGGCAAGCTCTGTCAAAGACGAGGCGCTTTTGGCTGACGGCAACATCGAGATCTCGGGCGGCAGCCAGGTCAAGGCGAACTCTGAGGAAGATTATGCCGTCAAGGCCTATGGCGGTCTTACGGTCACGAACACATCCCTTGACGCAACCGGTGTTGGTTACGGCGTCTATGTCTACAAGGGCGTCACGCTCGATGGCGCGACCGTGACGGTTCGCGCAAGCTCAGATGGCGGGGAAGTCATCGCCCTCTACACCGACGAGGACGACATCGTCATCAAGAACGGCTCGACCGTGGACGCGTTCGCAGAAGGCAGGTTCTCGGTTGCAATCTCCACCAGAAACTCCTCGACCAACGGCGCGGGCGGCCACATCTACATCAGCGACTCCGTTGTCAAGGCTATAGCCCGCTATGTCGAGTCCGGTGGCGACGGCCCCGATCACTACAGCAACGACCAGGATGGCGAGACCATCCCTGAGCCTGAGGGCTTGAACATTGGTATCTACGCCCAGACCTACGAGGGCATCACGCCCGCGACCATCTCGATCATCCGCAGCAAGGTCACGGCCGAGGGAGATACGGCGGCGATCTTCGCCCTCGCCATAAGAGAGGACGGCGAGGCGATCGGCACCATCGAGATCAAGAACGCCACCATCCAGACGCCTGCTGGCGGCAAGGTCATTGACTATCGCAACGAGGAAGAGCTCAGCGACGGCATCGCCTACGAGGCGGGTCAAACCATCGGCACGGGCGATGCCACGATCGACTCCCCCTACGACCAGGCCGTCGCCAAGAACGTCGTCATCGCGCCGCCCGAGGAGACCAAACCCGGGGAGAAGCCCGGCGAGACCAAGCCCGAGAGCCCCAAGTCCGAGGGCACGAAGACGACCAAGACCGTTGCAGTTGCAACCACGGGAGCCAAGACCACCGGCAAGCTCGCGGCAACCGGCGACGTCTCGAGCGCGGCCATCATAGCGACCGCCCTTGCAGGAACGGCCGCCATCGCCGCCGGCGCCGTGGTGAGCCGCAAGCGCTCATAGGCGCCCTTCATACACGGTCCGGCACTTTTAAAGCCGCCTAGTCCGCACACCGTTTAGCAGCGCCACCGCCAAGCTCCCATCCGGCGGTGGCGTTTCCTGTTTGCGGCCGCCGGGCACGTACGCGAACGGAGTCGCATTGGACGGCTCCGCGCTTGTCTATTTAAAGCCGAGCCACGTGTAGGCGCGCGATTTAATTCTTCCCAGGTTTTTGGACATTTTGCCCTCCGAACGGCACTACCGACGGCTACATCCTGCAGATATGCTGGGCGTAATCGCATAGGCCCTATGAGGATGGGAGTAACCATGGCCGCCTTGTTCACGACCCCCAAACGCAATGAAAAGACCTCAGGAGCCCATTTTGCCGAGCCCGACGCGCGCCGCCGCACGTTGCTCGCGCACGGCAGCTGGCGCCGCGTGACGCGCCGCATCGTTGTAGGCGCCGTATGCGCGCTTACGGTAAGCTCGCTGCTCATGCCAAGCGTCTCGCTCGCGGCCGAGTGGGTCAAGGTCAGCGGCAACAAGTACAACACCGCGGCGAGCGACGAGGCCGGTACCTGGTCGTGGGACGGCGCCGACGACTTGAAGCTCAACAACTATAACGGCGGCGAGATCCAGGCCGCAGGCAAGCTCAACGTGAATTACTCGGGAACCAACATCGTCACTGCCGAATGGATCGAAAGCATCAACGTTTCTCATGGCACTAACGAGAATGCCGAACTCAATATCCAAGGCGACGAGGGCGGTACGCTCAGCGTGACATCTACTGAGGACGCTATCCTCTCCACGGGTAATATCAACATCGACGGAGCGGGGACCGTCAACGCCACGAGCACCGGGTTTGATGCCATCAATGCCGGGGGTGATCTCGCTATCAAAGGTTCGGGCAACGTCAACGCCACGGGTGCATCGGATGGCATCAGGGCAAACGGCAATATCACGATTGACGACAGCGGAGCCGTTACCGCCAGGGCTACCGAGGACAAGGGTATTGGAACCGACAAGAACCTCACCATCAAGGGTGGCGGGACGGTCAAGGCAAGCTCCGAGAAAGACGCTGCCGTCGAGGCCAAGGGCAGCCTCGCAGCCACAAACGCCTCCCTCAACGTAAACGGTGTTGAATATGGCGTCTATGCCCACAAGGGCATCACCCTCGATCATGCAAACGTGACGGTCCGTGCAGGTAAAGGCAGATACGGTGGCGCCATCGCCCTCTTCACCTACCAGGACGACATCGTCGTCAAGAACGGCTCCACCGTGGACGCGTTTGCGGAAGGCGAGGTTTCGGCTGCATTCTCCACCAGAAACGATCCACCCAACGAGAAGGGTGGCCACATCTACATCAGCGACTCCGTTGTCAAGGCCATAGCCCGCTATGTCGAGAACGGCGACGGCCCCACCCCCTACAGCGAAAACCAAGATGGCGAGACGAGCCCCGAGCCCCAAGGCGAGAACATCGGCATCATCGCCCAGACCAGCGAGGGCGTCACACCCGCAGTCATCTCGATCATCCGCAGCAAGGTAACGGCCGAAGGAGATACAGCGGCAATCTTTGCCCGTGCCATGAGCGCTGACGGCAAGACAATCGGCACCATCAAGATTGAGAACGCCGCCATCCAGACGCCCGAAGGCGGCAAGGTCATTGACTATCGCAAGCTCCGTGACGGCATCTACGAGGCAGGCCAAGCCATCGGCACGGGCGACGCCACGGTCGACTCCCTCTATATCAAAGCAGTCGCCAAAAGCACGACCATCGCACCTCCCGAGGTAGCCAAGCCGGAAGACCCCAAGCCCGACGAGACCAAGCCCGCGGAGTCCAAGCAGGACCCCAAGCCTGAGGGCTCAAAGCCGACCAAGGCCGTTGCGGCTTCAATCACGAAAGCCAAGACTACCGGCGTGCTCGCGGCAACCGGCGACACCTCGGGTGCGGCCATCGTGGCAACCGTCCTTGCGGGAACAGCCGCTATCGCCGCAGGCACCATGGCGAGCCGCAAGCGCTCTTAGACGCCTCTGCGCACATGGCAGCTCCCGCGAAGGCCTCGAGTCCCAGCACCGTTTAACAACGCCACCGCCGAGCTCCCCTCCGGCGGTGGCGTTTTCCATATGCGTCCGCAGGGTATGCACGAGATTGTCTTTGGTCTAGCCCAACCTGCATGAGCCGGCGTGCGACAATGGGGGCCGTCGATATCACAACGCCGAGAGAAGCCCGTCATGGAAGCGCATCAAAAGCAGATAACCGTTCATGCACAGCATGCCGAAAGCGCACCAGTCATCTATCTTCCCGTGGTCATGGGCGACGGCACGGAGGTTTATGAACGCTGCCGAGAGCTCAACTGCCCGCCCTTCACGCTTGTCGGCATTGGCAACCTCAACTGGAATCGCGAGCTGAGCCCCTGGGGATGCGACGGAACCGTGCGCGATGCCGAGCCCTTTGGCGGTCAGGCATCCGGATTTCTCGATGAGCTGTTGAACTGGATAATCCCAGAGGCCGAGTCGTCGCTTCCTCAGCCGCCCACCTGGCGTGGCATTGCCGGTTACTCGCTGGCAGGCCTCTTTGCACTTTGGTCCCTCTGGCAAACCGATGCCTTTGGCCGCGCCGCGAGTGCATCGGGGTCGCTATGGTTCCCGGGCTTTATCGACTACGCACGCGAGCACACGATGTCGAATACGCCCGATGCCGTCTACCTGTCGCTCGGCAAAAAGGAGACTAAGACGCCCAACCGCATGATGAGGCACGTGCTCGACGACACGCGCGCGATGGAAGAGCTACTCATCAATCGTGGCATTCCAACAACACTGGAGCTCAACCCCGGCAATCACTTTGCCCAAACCGATCTGCGCATGGCGCGTGGCATTCACTGGATACTGACGCATTAAAAATGGCGCCCACGCGTACGCATGGGCGCCATTTTCTGATTTAGCTGAACACAACTACTACTCGACAATCTCCTCAAGCTCAGAAACGTCGAACTCAAAGTCGTTACCCGGCAGGATGGCGTTGAGCACGATACCCACCAGCGAGCCCACGGCAAGGCCCGAAAGCGAAATCGTCACGCCGCCCAGCTCCAACACGATGGCGCCGGCGGTGCTGTACGCAATGCCGAGCGAGAGCACGAGCACCAGCGCGGCAACGAGCACGTTGCGGTTGTTCTGGAAATCGACCTGGTTCTCGATGAGGTTGCGGACGCCCACGGCGCTGATCATGCCATAGAGCACGAGCGACACACCGCCGATTACACACGCCGGCATGGCCGCAATGACAGCCGCGAACTTGGGGCAGAACGAAAGCACGATGGCGCAGCACGCGGCAATGCGAATCACGCGCGGGTCAAACACACGCGTCAGGGCAAGCACGCCGGTGTTCTCACCATACGTGGTGTTGGCCGGAGCGCCAAAGAGCGAAGCCAGGATCGTGGCAAGGCCGTCGCCGAGCAGCGTGCGATGCAGGCCAGGATCGGCGATGTAGTTACGCTCGCAAGTGGAGCCGATAGCCGAGATGTCACCGATATGCTCGATCATGGTCGCAAAGGCCAGCGGCATAATGGTTATGATGGCCGTCGTGGCAAGACCGCTATCGAACTGCGGGCCAAAGAGCGCAAACACGGTGTTGTCCCACACGATGGGCAGACCGACCCACGGAGCGGCGGCAACGCCCGAAAAATCGACCTCGCCGAGCGCGGCGGCAACGGCATAGCTCACCACGACGCCCAGCAGGATCGGCACGATCTTAACCATGCCGCGACCCCAAATGTTGCAGATCACGATAACGGCAACGGCAATAACAGCCACAAGCCAGTTGGTCTGGCAGTTGGCAATAGCGGAGCTCGCCAGAATCAAGCCGATGGAAATGACGATAGGGCCAGTCACCACCGGCGGGAAGAAGCGCATGACGCGCTTGGCGCCAAAGGCGCGGAACAGGGCCGCCAGCACCGGATAGAGCAGGCCGGCACAAGCTACGCCCAGGCAGGCGTAGGGCAAAAGCTCGGTCTCGCCGTTGGGCGCGATTGCGGCATAACCGGCAATAAAGGCAAACGATGAGCCCAAAAATGCCGGCACCTTACCGCGTGACAGGAAGTGGAACAGCAACGTTCCCAAGCCGGCAAACAAAAGCGTCGCCGAAACCGAGAGACCGGTGAGCACGGGCACCAGCACGGTGGCGCCAAACATGGCAAACAGGTGCTGCAGACCGAGCAGGAACATGCGCGGGCGGCCGAGCGACGATGCATCGTAGATGGCATCGGTGACGGCGGGCGTCGAGGACTGGGACATGGATGTCCTTTCGAATGGAAGGGCGGTCGGGCATATCGAATAACCTGCCCGAACGATACGATCCGAACCATTGTACGTGATACAAGCCGCCCCACGTACGCCGTCGCCCGCGAACGGCATCGTTATTTCCAGACACGCTCCGCGATGCGCTTGACTAGCGCGATCTTTGCCCACTGCTCATCCTCGGTGAGCTTATTACCAATCTCGCAGCTGGCAAAGCCACACTGGGGCGACAAGTACAGGTTCTCGAGCGGTACATACTTCGCGGCCTCATTGATGCGCTCGACGATAACGTCCTCGTCCTCCAGCTCCGCTGCCTTGGTGGTCACGAGGCCTAGCACGACCTTCTTGCCGGGAGCAACGTACTTGAGCGGCTCAAAGCCACCGGCGCGCGGCGTATCAAACTCAAGATAGAACGCGTCGACATCCTCATCTGCAAACAGGTACGGTGCAATGGGATCGTAACCACCCTCGAAGGCATAGGTGGAATGATAGTTGCCGCGGCACACGTGCGTGTTGATGACCAGGTCGTCGGGCTTGCCCTCGATGACAGCGTTGTTGAGCGCCACACCCAGCTCGCCCACCTTCCGCAGGTCGACCGTGCTCATGCCGGTCTTGGCGACAAAATCGGTATCGCAGTAGATGCCCCAAGTGCAGTCATCGAACTGGATATTGCGGCAGCCGGCGGTGTACAGGTCGGCAATCACGGTACGGTATGCGGCCGCGATGGCATCGGCGAGTTCCTCGTCGGTCTTATAGACGGCGCGCAGGCTCTCCTGCTGACCATCGCAGCGATCGAGCGTAACCTCGG
>CAKUEZ010000036.1 GCA_934646965.1 uncultured Collinsella sp.
TTCTTAAAGACGATCAGCGTGGGGATGCTCATGACGCCAAACTTCATGGCCAGGTCCTGGTTGTCGTCGACGTTGCACTTGGCCACGGCAAGCTTGCCGGCAAGCTCGTTGGCGACCTCGTCCACGATGGGCGAGAGCGAACGGCACGGGCCACACCACGGGGCCCAAAAATCAACCAATACGGGCAGGCTATCGTTAACGATGGAATCGAAGTTCTCGGGGGTAATCTGCTTAATGTCAGCCATGGTGACCTCCATAATGCGACGCGGCTCGGCCGCGTAAAACTCAGTACGACCGTGCTTATACCCAGCGGCCCGCAAAGCAACCACTCGCGGGCGGCTCTTTTATATAATGGTGGGCACGCAAACGATTGGAGAGCGCATGCCCACGTCACAAAGCCAGAAAAAAGAAGCCATCGCCCAGGCCACCGAGCAGGAGCTCGCATCGCTTGCGGCGCGTGGCGTGCGTATCGCGGGCAACGCGTGCTCGCCGATTGTGCTGGTCAAAGGCGATTTGGATGAGGCCGAGCGCTCGGGTGGCGAGCTTGCCGCCGGCGCGGATGGTGCCGCGCTACGCAAGGCGCTCGGGGCTATCGGCTATGCACCCGAGGATTTCTGCGTCCTGGCAAGCGTTGCCGGCGCGGGCGACGGGGCGGTCGCGGTGGGCGAGGCCCTGACGTGCGACCTGTTCCGCGAGGCACTCGAGACCTTGGACCCCGAGGCGGTGCTGCTGCTGGACAACAGCGCGGCCGACGTCATGCGTGAAACCTATGCCGATATGCTCGTGGCAATCGACGACTTTGACACCGCCATGCTCAAGCCCGGCCTGGTCGCCCACGTGCAGGGGCGTCGCGTACTCGCGCTCGACGGCTTTGAGGCGGCGCTGACCGACAAGGCCGCCAAGCAGCGCATGTGGGCCTACATCAAGCAGCTGACCCCGGCGGCGGCTCCGCTGTAGAAGGACAGCATCGGTAAAGCGACTCCGGCGGTCGATCTGCGCCATGAGCCGTACGCCGGTTCCTACATCACGGCGCGCAGCTCAAACCGGTCGCCGTTGATGCGGAACTGGCAGTTGCCGTTCATGCGCTCCACGGCAAGTTTAATGCTCTTGGTACCAAAGCCGTGGCCGGCGTGTTGGGTCACGGGCATGCCGTCGACCATACGCGGCGCGCGTCCAAACGTGTTGGAAACCAAAAGCAGCAGCTGGCCGTCCTCAAGCCGCAGGTCAAGGTCGACAAAGCGCTTGCCTTCGGGGGCGGCGCTTGCGGCGATGATGGCATTTTCCAGGGCATTCGAAAGCACGCTGAACAGGTCGGCATCGCCCACGCGAACGGTTCCGGGCACGGCGGCGCGCAGGTCAGCGGTGATACCGTGTTTGTTGATATCCGAGCTAAATGACGAAAGCACGATGTTGACGGTCTCGTTGGCGCAGTAGCGGCGCACGGCGGTGCGGTCGTTGGTCTCGCAGAGCTCATCGATGCGATCGAGCGCCTCGTCGATGTGCCCTTCCTCAATAAGAATGGCCAGGCCGCGCAGAAAATGCCGCATGTCATGGCGAAGAATCGACAGCTCGCGTCCGGACTGGCGCCAAGCCTCGAGCTCCTTTATGGCCGCGCTATCGCGCGTCTCGAGCATCCAGCGCTCGCGCTCGGCGACTTCCTTTGCCTCGTATTCGCGCAGGTAGACAGCGAGAAACATAATGTAGAAGGCACAGAGCGCAAAGGCCAAAAACTCAACGGTCACCACCGAGCCCGAGTGGAACAGCGTGGTGTAGACGTTGGTGGCATAGTCAAAGATGTAGTAGACGAGCGGCAGTATCAGCAAGATCTCCAGCTCGGTAGGGCTTTTGATTGCCAGGCGCGGGCCGATGTCGCGTGCCCAATGCAGTAGGATGGCAAAGACGGCGAGCGTGGTCGCGATGCGCGCCAGATAGTACGCGATCTGCGAATCGGTCGCGGCAAATGCAGCGATACCCATCCAGTTACTAAACTGGCAGCTCAGGTAGGCGCTGGTGAGGCCCAGTGTCGCAAGAAGCGGACTCAGACGGTAGCGCACGCACAGGTAGACGATAAGCGGCAGGTGTACGACGAGCGGATACGCCTGACGGGCAAGCAGTTCTCCGCCAACGACATTGGCAATCGAGAATGCGGCACCGGTTGCGGCGCCAACCCCCAGCAGTTCAAGCGAATGGCGCCGATTGATTTCGACGCCGCACAGCGCCGCCGAGGCAAAAACGCCAAAGAGCAGCGTCGTGGCGTGGTGAATCGCCCAAAGAACCATTTCGACCTGCGCAGGCATCAACGCCTCCCGCCCTCAAAGCGCACCGCAAAGTAGGCATCTTGGAATCCTTGCTTGCTGCTGCGCGAAAGCGGAATGCTCGCGCCCGAGCGCATGACGATTTCCGTCCGATCGAAATGATCGATGTTGCGCAGGTTGACCTGGTAGCTGCGATGGCATTTAAAGAAGACCGCGTTTTGCGTCAGGCGGTCCTCGACGCTGCGGAACGACTCGAACGCCTCGATGTCGCGTCCGTCGCGCAGGTGGAAGACCACGTGCTTGTTGCGAGCCTCGGCATATTCGATGTCGGACAGGCGCAGGGCGTGGTAGCCGAAAGACGTCTTGATGACGAGCTCGTCGGTCGCCGACGGGCGCATGCTCGAAAGCTCGTCGAGCAGCTTTGCCAGACGTTCGTAGGCCACGGGCTTGAGCAGGTAGTCGAAGGCGCGGACCTCGTAGGACTCCAGCGCGAACTCGGGCGACGAGGTGAGGAACACCAGGCGCGCGGCGGTGTCGGACTGGCGCAGCTCGCGGGCGGTGTCCATGCCGTTAACGAGCGGCATAATCATGTCGAGTAAGATGACGTCGGCGCGCGATGCGGCATGACGGGCCAGCAGGTCCTCGCCGCGTGTGACGAGCGCAACGTCGACCGCCGTGCCCGTCTCGGCCGACCAGCGGTCGATCATCCGGTGCAGTCTGTCTAGAAAAGCGACATCGTCGTCGCAGGCAATAATCTTGAGCATTCGGGCCCCCTTAGTAGTTCGATTTTGCCACATCGGGCACGTACCGCTTGCCGAAGCGCATCCCATTTGCGCCCCACGGCGTGCAACTCGCGCCAAGCGGCAGGGTGTTAGAAAGCGCCGCCGCAAAATATTCCGTGGATAAACATGTCAATACATGCTGGTGGCTGGTCGGGGATTATGCCAGCCGCCAGCGCCAAACGATATTGAACATCGCGAAGCATCGGGATAAAGGGAGCCGCACGATGAGGGAGAAGAAGATGGGGATGCGCAGACTTGCTGCCTGTGTGCTGGCTGCAGCGTTAGCGCTCGGAGGCGCGGCGACGACGCTCACCACGCCTACGGCGGCCGAGGCAGCGACTACGGCGGATATTCCTTCGAACGTGAAGATCGCCCAAACAGAGAGTAAAAACCCCTACGTTGCCGACACGGTGACGCTCGAGGCGGGCGAGGATTACGTCGTCGGCGGAGAGATCAAGATCAACCACTACGTCGTAAAGGGTGGTACCGAGCAAGATCCGACGCGCATCTATCTCACCGGGAATGCAAGTGTTGGTCACTGGCCTGGTTCCATTAAGGACAAAAGAGGCAGCGGCTACGACGAGCTCTTTGTGCTCGACGGCGGCTATATCGAGTTCATTGGAACCAACGGGAATGGCAGGACTCCCGTCTATTGCAATGGCAAGAGCTTTTTGTCCGACAATGCCGGCAGAAGAGACGGTTACGGCGATGGCGCCGATAAAAACAGCGTCTCCAACAGCCTGAACCTTAAGGTTTCCGGCATCGAGCTTATAACGGTTGACTCAGGGGTGTCTAAAAGGCCAATTGCGCTGTACGGCACGATGGTCGATGGCGAAACGGCGGCCTTTGACAATGTCAAGGTCAGCAAATGGGACTGCACACCGAACGGTGCGACTTATGGTAGCAGTCACGCGTACAGCAACATCGCAACAGATTATGAAGCCTCTCCGGCTCCGGTAACGATTCTCAGTTCGGCGAACGCTGCAAGGAGTTTGGACGTCACGTTTAGCAACTGTGAATTTACGGATAATGAAGATGACTGCGCTGGTGCGCTGAGTGTCGTAGGTCGTGGGTGCAGGCCCAGGGTTGTGCTCAACAACTGCACCTTCAAGAACAATCAACAAGAATCGATCTGGTGCAAAGAACTTGGCGTTCGGGATACGAATGAGCATACCCATGCTGGCAACATTGTTGTCAATAATGCGGACATTACGCTGAACGGTTGTGCCATCACATCGACGCAAGAAGCGGCGAACTACACGCAGGACATGGTCATGACGAGTGCAATCGCGGTTGCTAAAGGCTCGGCTTGCACGCTCAACAACACCAAGATCTCTGACACTTATGCCGAGGGCACGTACTACCATGCTGATGCGAATACACGGCGAAACACCGTGTATGCTCGCGGAACGGTGACGCTTACTGGCAACACGACCATTACTACTAACGTCGATAAGGGTGCTCGAGGTCTCGCACTCGATACCCCGGGGGTTTACTACCTCGGCAAATTAAACATTGCAGAATCCTTCACGGGCAAGGTCCAGCTGTCGCTCAAGGACGATCAGCTGGGTGCCTATACGGGCACGCAGTGGAAACTTGGCACTTGCGATATCGATGAGAGCGATCTGCGCTCTCGTGTTACTACGGACGATCCGAGCGTCGGCATCGGAAAGACGGACGACGGATATGTGTACGCCTCGCGCCTGCCGCACGAGCATGTGTGGTCGGTGGAAAAGGCCGCTAACAGCTCATGTCAACTGAAGGTCACCTGCTCCGGCAAGATGCGCCCGAGCGATTGCAACTACAAAAATGGCTATGCCGTCGAGCTGGGCATCGATGGGGCGACGCAGGATAAGGGAAAGATTGGCGTTACATACGGTGGCGGCGAGGTCACCCCAAAGCTGACGATGGCGAATAAGGACGGCTACGCTACGGATGACATTGTCTCGAAGGGCGACGTCTATATCTCCGGTTCTAGGTATTACAAGCTTTCGAAGTGGGGCGACGGCGCAGGCGAGGCGCTGGAGTATGTCCCTACCGATGCGGGGATTTACCGTATCGAGTCTACGGTTAAGGTCAGGGACCAGGAGGGTGACCTGACGCTTGCTCGCGAGTTCCAAATTAGACCGCTGGAGTTGAGCAAGGTCAGCGGGCTCACGTTTGAATTCAACGACGGCGGAACAGACACCACGGTTGATGGCGAGAAAGTTCGCGCGTACCCGTGGACGGGTAAGACAATCAAGCCCAGTTTCTCTGTCAAGATTTATAACTACGACTCACAAAGCTGGTCGTACTTTGTCAAGGACAATGACTACGTGATTGACGGCGATTCGACGTACAGCACGGTGAGCGCGATTGATCCTCCCAGCTCCAACTCCTACTTCCCGTACTATCAGGTCTATATCAAGGGCACTGGTAACTATACGGGCTCAGCATATGCAAACTGGACCATCGCGGGCACACAGTTCGAGAACGTGATGGCAGAGGGGTTCGAGGGCGTCTATGACGGACAGCCACACGGCGTCAACATTTCGGTGTCAAATGCCCCCGCCGACATGACGATCGAATACAGCTTTGATGAGGGCGACAGCTGGACAACGGAGGCGAAGAGCTATACGGACGTTCAGCGTAATCGCAAGAGCGAGGTCTGCTCCGTAACGGTCGATTACCGCATCACCGCGAAAGACTATGTGACAAAGAGCGGGTCGGTTGAAATCAAGATTACGCCGGCCGGCCAGCCTGTTCCGTGGCGTTATATCGCTAGCGACGGCACGGGCGTCAAGGTCAAGGACCAAAGTGCGCATCTACTTGAGGATGGATCGCTTTCCAACCTGAATAAGACCTATGAGTGGAGAAAATACGGGGACAAATATTGGGAATCAGTCGGCGACGGTAAGACTTCAATCGAGTCGCTTGCTGCCGGAAAGTATGAGGTGCGCTTCAAAGCGGACAACAACCACTACGCTTCGACGGCTAACGTCTTCGAAATTGCTGAGGGTCCTTGCGCGTCTGCTGACGGTGCTTGGTATAAGACCGAAGGCTCAGATGGCATCCACTGGCAGGTGTGCCGCTGCGGCGAGAAGCTCAATGAAGGCAAACACGACTTCTGCTGGGAGGAAGTGACGGCTCCTACTACTGAGAAGCCTGGTCTAAAGCGGTATCAATGTTCCGTGTGCGGCTATGTCTTACGCGAGGAGGAGATCCCTCCGGCGTGCATCGGCGGTTATGTCGGCGTGTATGACGGACATGAGCATGCCGTGAGCGTGGACCTTAAGGATGGCGCGACGGCTCAGTTCAGCATCGACGGTGGAACCACGTGGAAAACGGATGCCCCTTCAATCAAAAACGTCGGCAAGACCACGGTCGACTATAAGGTGACTACCCCTGGTGCTTCTGACATCAAGGGACAGGTGGCGCTCGAGGTGACGCCGTGCCCGATTACGGTGGCGCCTGCTACTGCGTCTAAAACGTATGGTGATCCGGATCCCGACTTTACCTATGAAGTGACGGCTGGCTCCCTTATGGAGGGCGATACGCTTTCCGGCATCACGTACAAGCGTGATGAGGGTGAGAACGTTCTGACTGGTTATAAGACGTATAAGGTGACGGCTTCTCAGGAAAAGGGCGCCAACGCTAATTACGACATTACGTTTGAGGCAGGCGAGTTCACCATCACGCGTCGTACTATCGATGTGGAGTGGACGGTTGGACAATACGTTTACAACGGCCAAGAACAGGGCCCCACGGCAGAGATAACCAATCTGGTTCCCGGCGACGACGTGTCTCTCAAGCTCGTGGATGCCGCAAAGGTAAATGCCGGCACGTATACGGCGAAGGTTACTGGGCTCGTCGGCGAGGATAAGGTTCTCGCTAATTACCGCAGGCCCTCGGGCATTGAATGCACGTACGCTATCGCCAAGGCCAAACGGGACAGCGCTCCCAATGTAAAGGCGATGGCGGAGACCGTGAGTGGCAAACACGACGGTAAGATTGAGGGCGTTGATACATCGATGATGCTGGGCAAGCCTAGCAAGCAGATGATGTTCATCAAGGCAAGTGATCTGGTCGATGGCGACAAGCTTGAGGATCTTGCGCCCGGTTCCTATCGCCTGTGCTACGGGAAGACGACGAATTACGAAGCCTCCGAGACCGTTACCGTTACAATCGCCGCTGGGTCTAAGCTCAAGGTGACGCTGCCGGCCGAGCAGACGGGCTACACGCTTACGGCTGACGCGACCGAGCTCGACTGGCATGGCTCCGCGACGCTTTCGTTCTCGCTCGACTCGAACTACTTCGCTGATGGCGAGAAGTTCGCCGTCAAGGTCAAGGACCAGAAGGTAGAGCTCGCCGGTAACGGCACGTACGAGATCAAAGACGCCGAGAGCGACATGAACGTTACGGTCGAGGGCGTGCGCAAGCACGAGGCTGTGAACGACAAGTGGGTCTCCGACGACAACACACATTGGCACGAGTGCGCCTGTGGCGACAAGATCGATGAGGCCAAGCACGACTTTGAGTGGGTCGTCGACAAGGCTCCCACGGCAACCGAGGCGGGCTCCAAACATCAGGAGTGCAAGGTCTGCGGCCACAAGTTGGCTGAGGTCGTGATTCCGGCTGCCGCCATCGTCGGCTACTCCGGCGAGTACAACGGCGAGTATCACACGGTCGACACGACGCACCTGCCCGAGGGCGCAACGGCCAAGTACAGCACCGACGGTGAGAACTGGTCCCCCGATGCTCCCAAGATCAAGGACGTCGGCACGTTGGAAGTTGCCTACCAGGTAACGATCGACGGCGTGAAGGCCGAGGGCAAGGTAACGCTTGAGGTTAAGCCGCGCGCGATCACGGTCACCGCCCTGGACGCCTTCAAGACCTACGGCGAGGAAGACCCTGTGTTTGAGTGGTCTGTCACCGCTGGCGAGCTTGTCACGGGCGAAACGCTTCAGGGTCTCAAGATCGAACGCGATGACTGTGATGACGCGGGCAGCTATGCTCTGCGCCTGACGCAGTCCGAGGATGCTAACCCCAACTACAGCATCACGTTCGTCGACGGTAAGTTCACTATCGGCCAGCGTCTGCTCACCGTGACGTGGGGAACTACCGAGTTCACCTATGACGGCAAGGAGCATTGCCCCGAGGCGAAGCTCGGCAATGTCATCGATAAGGACGACCTTGGCGCGTTCGTGGACGGCTCTCAGACCGAGGTCGGCACCTCTTATAAGGCGACCCTCGCCGAGCTGACGGGCAAGGCCGCCGGTAACTACGTGCTGCCTGCCGAGGGCCTGACGTGCGAGTTCTCCATCAAGAACGCTGCGCAGGACGCGCCGGTGGTGCAGGCTGCGGCAGAGACTGTAAGCGGTAAGCGCGACGGCAAGATCACGGGCGTCGACGCCACCATGGAGTGGCGCGCCCAGGGCGCCACTGAGTACCAGGCCGTGGGCGAGGATGCAACCGAGCTCAAGGACCTCGCCGCCGGCGTGTACGAGGTGCGCTACCAGGCCAAGACCAACTACGATGCCTCTGCTGTCACCGAGGTCACCGTGAAGGCGGGCCGCAAACTCGTCGTGACGCTGCCGAGCAATCAGGTGGGCTACGCGCTCGCCTCGACGACAACCGAGCTTGATTGGCACGGGGCTGCAACGCTCACCATGAGCATCGACAGCGCATACTTTGCGGGCAAGGACTACGCCGTCAAGGTCAACGGCAATTCCGTTAAGCTTTCCGACAAGGGCACCTATGAGCTCAAGGACGTCGAGGGCGATGTGAACGTGACGGTCGAGGGCGTGCTTAAGCACGAGCCCGACGGCTCCGGCTGGGCACACGACGCCAAGAACCACTGGCATGTCTGCCGCTGCGGCGAGATTATCGACAAGGCCGAGCACACCTTTGAGTGGGTTGTCGACAAGCCGGCGACCGTCGAAGCCAAGGGCGAGAAGCATCAGGAGTGCAAGGTTTGCGGCGAGAAGGGCAAGTCCGAGGAGATTGCGATTCTGGCGCCCGAGATCATCGACGGCAAGGGCCAGACGATGGTGGTCGACGCCGCCAAGGACCTGAGCTTCCGTTCGAACGCGCCGATCAAGTACTTCCAGAAGGTGCTGGTCGACGACAAGGAGGTCGCTTCCGAGAACTACGTGCTTACCGAGGGCTCTACGATCGTGACGCTCAAGACGAGCTTCCTAAAGACGCTCGGCGTGGGCGAGCACAAGCTGAGCGTGGTTTCGACCACGGGTACGGCCGAGACGACCTTTACTGTCGCCGAGGCAGCTAAGCCCGCTCCTGGCCAGACCACCACGACCACCACGACTACGACTTCCAAGTCCAAGAAGAAGGCTGGCAAGGAGACGTTGCCCGAGTCCGGCGATAGCGCATACGTCATGGCTGGCGGCGTATTCGCAACCGGCATGGCAGCCCTGCTGCTGGCTTGGGCCATGAAGCGCCGCGCCTAGTCGCCTCCTTATCCCCAAGGGGTCCGGATCTCGCCATCCGGGCCCCTATTTTTGTGCCGCCGCGAGACCTCGCGGGCAAAAAAGCCGCCCCGCGATCGAATCTTTATTTCAACTTTACACCTAGGTTTACAGCTGTCTTGTCAGCTGTAAACCTAGGTGTCATACTAAAGCCCCAAGATTCGCCAAAAGAGAGGGGCCTTGATGGCACAGAGCGCGAACATGGATGCATCGGAGCTTGCACGCGATATTGCGGCCGGCCTGGCATCGGCAACGACGGCAACGGAGCGCGCGGCATTGGTGCCGGCAGAGCTCGTCGAGGCCATTCAGCAACTAAAAACCCAGCGTGATGCGGTGATTTTGGCGCACTATTACGTAGCGCCCGAGGTGCAGGCTGTGGCCGATTATGTCGGCGACAGCTTCTACCTGGCAAAGCTCGCCAAGAGCCTGCCGCAGCAGACCATCGTGCTGTGCGGCGTGGAGTTTATGGGCGAGAGCGCCAAGCTGCTCAATCCCACCAAGACCGTGCTGCTGCCCGAGCCGGGCGCGGACTGCCCCATGGCGCACATGGTCAAGCGCGAGACGGTCGACGCCGCCCGTGCCGAGTACGGCGACGACCTGGCTGTGGTGTGCTACGTCAACTCGACGGTCGAGATCAAGAGCTGGAGTGACGTGTGCGTCACCAGCTCCAACGCCGTCAAGATCGTCTCTGAGCTGCCGCAGCAGCACATCCTGTTCATTCCCGACCAAAACCTTGGTCGTTTTGTAGCCGAGCAGGTGCCGCAAAAGCACGTCATCCTTAACAAGGGCTACTGCCCGCGCCACCACATCATCACCGTCGAGCAGATCGTCGATGCGACGGAGGCCCACCCCAATGCGCTCGTGCTGGCGCACCCCGAGTGCAAGGCCGATGTCTTGGCCGAAGCCGACTACATCGGCTCCACCGCCGGCATCATCAAGTACGCCGAGGAGTCGGACGCGAGCGAATTCATCATCGTGACGGTCCGCGGCGTGCTCTACGAGCTCGAGCGCCGCTGCCAGGGCACCGGCAAGAAGTTCTACTTCCCCGCGGTGCAGCCCACCTGCGTCAACATGGATCTCATCACGCTCGAAAAACTCGTGCACTGCTTGGAGACGGGCGAGGGCGAGGTGCAGATTGGCGTGTCGGACGAGGCCGCCGACCAGGCCAAGCTCACGCTCGACCGCATGCTCGAGTACGCAGCGCGCTAAGCCAATGTGACATGAGGGGCGGTCCCTTATGTCACATCCAAGGGAGAGGATTCCTGTGGAAACCAAACAATACCCCGACATGGAGTGCGACGTCGTCATTGCCGGCTGCGGCGTGGCGGGCCTGTATGCGGCCCTCAACCTGCCGACGAGCACGCGCGTGATCATGCTCTCCAAGGGCGCTGTCGACGAGTGCGACTCGATGCTCGCACAGGGCGGCATCTGCGTGCTGCCCGAGGGCTCGGACTACGACGCCTTCTTTGAGGACACCATGCACGCCGGCCATTACGAGAACCGCCGCGAGAGCGTCGACATCATGATCCGCTCGAGCCGCTCGGTCATCAACGACCTGCTGGCGATGGGCGTGGACTTTGAGCGCAAGGCCGATGGCAGCCTCGACTTTACCCGCGAGGGCGCGCACAGCCGTCCGCGCATCGCTTTCCACGCCGACATTACGGGCAAGGAGATCACGACCAAGCTGCTCCAGGCCGTCCGCAAGCTGGACAACGTGCAGATTTTTGAGCACGTGGCCATGACCGACATCCTGACCGACGAGCGCGACGGCGCCACGGTGTGCACCGGTGTCGTCGCCGTCCCCGTGGACGAGGACGACTCGGTCCGTCCCGCCGACGAGCTGGCAAATGCCGCCGAGGGCGTGCATGCGGGCGAGCCGTTTAAGATCCATGCCCGCCACACGCTGTGGGCGACGGGCGGCATCGGCGGTGTGTACGACCACTCGACCAACTATCCGCAGCTCACGGGCGACGCTTGCTACATCGCTCAGGAGCACGGCATTACGATGGAGCACCTGGACTACGTGCAGATTCACCCCACGGGCCTGTTCTCGCCACAGCCGGGCCGCACGTTCCTGATCAGCGAGAGCTGCCGCGGCGAGGGCGCGATCCTGCTCAATGCCGCCGGCGAGCGCTTTACCGACGAGCTGCAGCCGCGCGACGTGGTCGCAGCCGCCATTCGTGAGCAGATGAAGCAGGACGGCACCGAGCACGAGTGGCTGAGCTTTGCCCCCGTCGAGCGCGACGTGGTGACCGGACACTTCGCCAACATCCGCGCGCGCTGCCTGGAGGACGGCCACGACATCCTGGATGAGCCCATCCCCGTCACGCCCACGCAGCACTACTTTATGGGCGGCGTATGGGTCGACAAGGACGGCCGCACCTCGATGCCCGAGCTCTACGCCGCTGGCGAAACGGCCTGCAATGGCGTGCACGGCAAGAACCGCCTGGCTTCCAACAGCCTGCTCGAGTCTCTCGTCTGGGGCCGCCGCGCCGCTTGGCGTATGCGCACCGGCGAGTCGCTTGCCGTGGAGCAGGCGGGCGAGCCCGCGCTCGACGGACGTCACCGCGCCCTGAGCGCCGATACCCTTGCAATCGATGATTTGGCCCGTGCCGCCGGCACGCAGGCCGTGGAGGAGTAGACCATGAATCCCATTACCATGAAGCTCGTCGTCGATGATCTGATTTTGCAGGCCCTGCGCGAGGACATCACGTTTGAGGACGTGAGCACGGCGAGCGTGTGCCCCACGGCGCGCCCCGCTACCGTTGAGCTCATCGCCAAGGCCGATGGCATCATCGCCGGTCTGGACGTGTTCGCCCGCACCTTTGAACTGCTGGATTCGCAGAGCTCGGTGCTGTTCGATGTCGCGGACGGCGACGAGGTGCACGCCGGCGACCACGTGGGCCAGGTGCGCGGCGACGCGCGCGTGCTGCTTTCGGGCGAGCGCGTGGCACTCAACTACCTGCAGCGCATGAGCGGCATCGCCACCTATACGCACCAGATGGCCGCGGCGCTCGAGGGCACCAAGACCGTGCTCGTCGACACGCGCAAGACCACGCCGGGCATGCGCGTCTTCGAGAAGGCGGCAGTCGAGATCGGCGGCGGCAGCAACCACCGCTACAACCTGTCGACGGCCGTCATGCTCAAGGACAACCACATCGACGCCGCCGGTGGCGTGGCACGCGCGATCGAGATGGCACGCGCCCATGCGTCCTTTACCACGACGGTCGAGATTGAGTGCGAGAATCTGGACATGGTGCGCGAGGCCGTTGAGGCCGGTGCCGACATCATCATGTTCGACAACATGACCCATGACGACATGGCCGCCGCCATCGAGCTCATCGACGGTCGCGCCAAGACCGAGTGCTCGGGCAACGTGGACGCCGGCAACATTCGCGCTCTGGCCGACTTGGGCGTCGATTTTATTAGCTCGGGCGCCCTGACGCACTCTGCGCCGATCCTCGACCTCTCGCTTAAGCACCTGCGTCTGCTGGACGGTAAATAATGAACGCCCGCGAGCGTCGCCGTGCCATCATGGCCGTGCTCGAGGGGGCCAAAGATCCCGTTTCGGGCAGCGCGCTTGCCCGCGAGGTGGGCGTGAGCCGTCAGGTCGTGGTGCAGGACATCGCCCTGCTGCGCGCCGACGGGCACGATATCGTCGCTACCAATCGCGGCTACGTGCTGCAGGAAGCCGAGAGCAGCCCGGCTGTGCCCACGCGCTTGGTCAAGGTGCGCCATAGCGTGGAGCAGGCGGGCGACGAGCTTACGAGCATCGTCGATGCCGGCGGTGCCGTGCTCAACGTGATCGTCAACCACCGCGTGTACGGCAAGATCACGGCCGACCTGGACATTCGCAACCGTCGCGATATCGAGCGCTACCTGCATGACATCGCCAGCGGCAAGAGCTTTCCGCTGCTCACGGTGACCAGTGGCTATCACTTCCACCGCATCGCGGCAGAAGACGAGCAAACCCTCGACGAGATCGAGGCCATACTCAAAGAAAAAGGCTACTTGGCAGATCTGATGCCCTACGAAGATGATTTATCGTAGTAACGAATACAAAAGGAGGCCTCCGCGGCGATGCGGAGGCCTCCTTTTTTGTGCACGGTGTACTTCTGAGTGTGCAAGTGGGGGAGTTGTTACTCCTCGACGATCTCGGTGATCGCGCCAGCGGGGCAGGCGTCCTGGCAAGCGCCACAGGCGACGCAGGAGTCCTCGTCAGCGACGGTAGCGACGTCCTGGAGCTCCAGAACGCCAGCGGGGCAGGAGTCGACGCAAACGCCACAAGCGATGCACTCGTCGGCATCAATTACGGGATGAGCCATGGTAGTTTCCTCTCTGTTGACCGACGCTACAGGCGATGCGCGTCGGTTTGATTCGGGCAAAAACATACCACGGCGGCGACCGTTTGCAATACCCTCTGACCGGCATCTTCATACCGTTCGCCGAGTATGCCGCGGCTTACTAAAAAACACGCAGGTGGGGCCGTTGAGCTGCGCAAATGTTAGCTAAAGGTGACTTGTAATATAGGGCGATTGAGCGCGTTTACGGAAAACACGACCCGGAATCGACGCTCAAAACGGGACACGCTTTCCCCGGGGTAGCCCCAAAGCCCCCGTGCGGCTTCAGGCTCAACCTTCAGTCAACTCTACATAGATTTCAATAGATCTGCCGAGAACTCAAACAGTGCATCTACCTGCGCTTTTGCGAACCTAAACTCTCTGAGATAAGAAATCTTATATGAATTGACTTAGATTTTGTATATTCCGGCCCATAAGGGGATACACTACATCCTGAAAGACAAGCCGAAGCGTCGCGCGGCAGTCCGCCGACACGGCGCGAACGCACAAGAGAGAGGGAATTTCTAATGGGTAAGATTCTTGGTATCGACCTTGGTACTACCAACTCCGCTATGGCCGTCCTCGAGGGCGGTTCTCCGACCATCATCGTGAACGCCGAGGGCGACCGCACCACCCCGTCCGTCGTTGGCTTCCGTGCCGACGGCGACCGCGTCGTGGGCAAGGCCGCCAAGAACCAGGCGGTCACCAACCCCAAGAACACCGTGTTCTCCATCAAGCGCTTCATGGGCCGCAAGTACTCCGAGTGCACCTCCGAGCTCAAGACCGTGCCGTATGAGGTCAAGGAGGGCCAGGGCGGCCGTGCCGTCGTCAACATCGAGGGCAAGGATTACACCGCCGAGCAGGTGAGCGCCATGGTGCTCGCCAAGATGAAGGCCGACGCCGAGAAGTATCTGGGCGAGACCGTCACCGACGCCGTCATCACCGTCCCGGCCTACTTCAACGACGCCCAGCGTCAGGCAACCAAGGACGCCGGTAAGATCGCCGGCCTCAACGTCAAGCGTATCGTCAACGAGCCGACCGCTGCTGCTCTGGCCTATGGTCTTGACAAGCAGGGCTCCGACCAGCGCATCCTGGTCTTCGACCTGGGCGGCGGCACCTTCGACGTCTCCATCCTCGACCTCGCCGACGGCGTGTTTGAGGTTCTGTCCACCTCGGGCGACAACCACCTGGGCGGCGACGACTGGGATCAGCGCGTCATCGACTGGATGGCCGACAAGTTCCAGCAGGAGAACGGCGTCGACCTGCGTCAGGACCCCATGGCCCTGCAGCGTCTGAAGGAGGCCGCCGAGAACGCCAAGAAGGAGCTCTCCGCCGCCCAGCAGTCCACCATCAACCTGCCGTTCATCACCATGAACCAGTCCGGCCCGCTGCACCTCAACTACACGCTGACCCGCGCTGAGTTCGAGAAGATCACCCGCGACCTGCTCGAGCGCTGCAAGCAGCCTGTCACCAACGCCCTGCGCGACGCTAAGCTCAAGCTCTCCGACCTGACCGAGGTCATCCTCGTCGGCGGCTCCACCCGTATGCCCGCCGTCCAGGATCTGGTCAAGACCATGACCGGCAAGCAGCCCAACATGTCCGTGAACCCCGACGAGGTCGTTGCCGACGGCGCTGCCGTTCAGGGCGGCGTGCTCACCGGCGACGTCGAGGGCATCCTGCTGCTCGACGTGACCCCGCTGTCGCTGGGCGTCGAGACCATGGGCGGCATCATGACCAAGATGATCGACCGCAACACCACGATCCCGACCTCCAAGACCGAGGTCTACTCCACCGCTGCCGACAACCAGACCAGCGTCGAGATCAACGTGCTCCAGGGCGAGCGCGAGCTTGCCCGCGACAACAAATCGCTCGGTAAGTTCCAGCTGACCGGTATCCCGGCTGCCCGCCGCGGCGTGCCGCAGATCGAGGTCACCTTCGACATCGACGCCAACGGCATCGTCAAGGTCTCCGCTAAGGACAAGGGCACCGGTAAGGAGCAGCAGATCACCATCTCCGGCTCCACCGCGCTTTCCGATGACGAAGTCGATCGCATGGTCAAGGACGCCGAGGCTCATGCCGAGGAGGACAAGAAGCAGAAGGAAGAGGTCGAGGTCCGCAACCAGACCGACAGCCTGTGCTACTCCACCGAGCAGACCCTCAACGAGCTGGGCGACAAGGTTTCCGTCGACGTGAAGTCCAAGGCCGAGGCCGCTATCGCCGACGCCAAGAAGGCGCTCGAGGGCTCTGACGTCGAGGCCATCAAGGCCGCCGGCGAGTCCCTGCAGTCTGTGGCCTACGAGCTGGCTCAGGTTGTCTACGCCGACGCTCAGCAGCAGACCGACGGTGCCGCCGGCGCTCAGCCTGCCGATGATGACGTCGTCGACGCCGACTACGAGGTTGTGGACGACGAGGACAAGTAATCATGTCCGCCCGTAAAGCTCGCACGGAGGCGGCTGCCGCTGGCGCCGCCCCCGTTGACTCTGAGGAGAAGGACGTGAAGATTCCCGTAGAGGCCGTCGACGATACCGAGGCCAATGAGGCCGCGGCCGCCGAGGCTGCCGAGAACCAGGTAGAGGATTCCAACAAGGAGGCGACGATGACCGAGGACGAGATGGTGGAAGCCGCTATCCGCGCCGGTGAGGAAGCCGCCGACAACGACTTTAAGCTCAAGTTCGAGCAGGCTCAAAAGGAGCTTGCCGACGTGCGCCATGAGCTCGAGGCTGCGGCTGAGGCTCAGAAGGCCGCCGAGGACAAGGCAAAGGACGCCACCGAGCGCACCGCCCGTCTGCAGGCCGACTGGGAGAACTTCCGTCGCCGCACCGCCAACGAGCGCATCGCCGAGCGCGAGCGCGCGACCGAGAAGCTCGTCACCGCGCTGCTGCCGGTGGTCGACGATATCGAGCGTGCGATCGACCATGCCCGTAGCCAGGAGCTTTCCGACGACTTTAAGCGGTTCGTCGATGGCGTTGACGCGGTGCATGCCAAGCTGCTCGACGTGTTCGCGCATGAGGGCGTTGAGCCTATCGACCCCAAGGGCGAGGCGTTCGATCCGCTCGAGCACCAGGCCGTGGGACGTGTCGAGGACGCAGCGCAGTACGACGAGACCGTCAACGACGTGTACCAGAAGGGCTACCGCATGGCGGACCGCATCCTGCGCTCCGCGATGGTGACGGTGACCTACGGTGGCGAGAAGCGCCCCGCACCGGAGCCCGAAGCGGCGCCCGAAGATGCTGCGGCCGATACGGCCGAGAGCACCGAGGAGTAATTGAGAAGGGCCCCGGGGCAATACCCGGGGCCCTTTCTGGCCTAGTGCCATATGAAAGCATGAGCCGTCGTCCGCAGGGGCGGCGGATGAAACAGGAGAGGAGCTACGATGGCTGCAGGCAAAACCTTCTATGACATCCTGGGCGTATCCAAGAGCGCCTCCGACAAAGAGATCAAGAGCGCGTTCCGCAAGCTCGCGCAAAAATATCACCCCGATGCCGGCGGCGACGAGGCCAAGTTTAAGGAAATTAGCGAGGCCTACGAGACGCTTTCGGACGAGAAGAAGCGCAAAGAGTACGACCAGATGCTCATGTTCGGCGGCATGCCGGGCGCGGGCGGCGCGTATGGCGGCGGCTACGGTGCCGGTGCGGGAGCGAGCGGCTGGGGCGATATCTTCGACAGCATCTTTAGCGGCAATGGCGCCTGGGGCAGCGATTGGGGCTCAGGCTTTGCCGGGGCTGCTGGCGCTGCCGGTGCCGGCGCGGGCCGCAACCGCGCGCGCAAGGGCGGCGACCTGTCGCTGACCGTCGATGTGACGGCCGAGGACGCGTTTCGCGGCGTGACGCACAAGGTCACCTACCGCATTCCCTCGACGGGCGAGCAGCAGACCATTACGGTCTCGGTGCCCGCGGGCGCGGTCGATGGCGGCAAGCTGCGCTATAAGCGCCGCGGCGAGTACGGCGTTGCCGGAGGCGAGCGCGGCGACCTAGTCGTGACCACGCACGTGGAGGAGCATCCGCTGTTTAAGCGCAAGGGCGCCGACGTGACCATGGAGGTGCCGATCTCGGTCTACGAGGCGGCGCTCGGCTGCACGGTGGACGTGCCCACGCCCGGTGGCGCGACGGTTCGTCTGAAGGTGCCCGCGGGTACCCAGACGGGCAAGAAGTTCCGCTTTAAGGAGATGGGCGCGCCCGACGTTAA
>CAKUEZ010000037.1 GCA_934646965.1 uncultured Collinsella sp.
ATAACCCCCGCTAGTTGAGGCGCTCCACAAAGAAATCTGCCATGGAGAGGAACAGCTCGCGCGCGTGCGGGTCGAGCTGGACGTCCTCGATGGCCGCCTTGGCCTTAGCGGTCAGGTCGAGCGCGTAGGCGTGGGCATAATCGATGGAGCCGGTCTCCTGGAAGATCTCCACAGCGCGCGCGAGCTGCGCGGGATCCTCGGTGCCCGAGGAGAGAATGGCCTCGACCTCGTCGTGATAGCGCTCGTCAGAGAGGGCGTGCACGGCGACGAGCGTGCGCTTGCCCTCGGTGATATCGGTGCGGAAGTCCTTGTTGGCGGCTTCCTTGGTGCCAACAAGGTTGAGCAGATCGTCTTGAATCTGAAAGGCTAGACCCGTGTGCAGGCCAAAGGCGCGAAGCGCTTCGATCTGCTCTTCGCTGCCGCCACCGATAATGGCTCCGGCGGCAAGCGGCGTCGCTCCGCTGTAAAACGCGGTCTTATGCGTCGCCATGTCCAGGTAATCATCGACGGAGATGTCGAAGCGCCCGTCGCGGACCCAGCCCAGGTCGAGTGCCTGGCCCTCGATGGTGCGGACAATCATCTCGGTAAGCTCGTGGAGTACGCGCAGTTTCACGTTCGGCTCGAGCGTGGGGTCGTCGAGGACCGTCTTGGTGACCATGGTGAGTGCCAAGTCACCGCAGTTGATGGCAAGCCCCGTGCCCTCGGTGAGGTGCATGCAGGGCTTGCCACGGCGCAGCTGCCCGTTATCGGCGATGTCGTCGTGGATCAGCGCACCCGACTGGAAGTGCTCGATGGCCGCCGCGGCACTGCGGGCGCTCTCAAAGGTGCCACCCACGGCGGTGGCGGCGAGCATGCAGATGAGCGGGCGGTGACGCTTGCCGGCGTTGGCTGTAAATGCCGAGAGCGGGGCGTACAGGTAGCGCTCGATATCGGCAGAGGTTGCCTGTCCGTCAAAGAACGTGGCCAGATAGTCGTTAATCTGGTCGAAGTGCTGGGCTAAAAAGCTGGTAAACGGACTGGACACGGGTTCTCGCATTCTTTCTTAGGTTGCATCGTTGCGGTGTGCAGATACCATATTGCCACATTGGAGTTGCCGGCGCGTCTGTTTTGGCGATTTGGGGAAACGGGACGCGTACGCGTGCCGGCTGCTTATATAAGCCTAAAGTGCTCGAGCGCCTTGACGACGCCATCTTTGTCGACCGAGTCGGTGATGTAGTCGGCGCGCTTTTTGAGATAGTCCGGCGCATTGCCCATGGCGATACCGACATCGACGGCGTTCATCAGCGAGATGTCATTGCTGGCATCACCGATGCCATACACCGTTCCGTGGTTGGGGTCGAGAGCGTCGAGTACGGACTGGATACCCTCGCGCTTGGTACATTCGCGAGGCGAAATCTCGGTCACTTCGAGCTCGAGCTCGTTAAAGCAAAGCAGCGGCTCAAACGCTTGATCCTGAGCGATGCGGTTGGCAAGCGACGTGGACATTAAGATCTTGTAGGCGCTGTAATGTTGCAGCTGCGTAATTGCATCGCCCACGGTGCGGGCGTATCCGGGGGCGTTGGGCGCATCGGCACCCATGCGAACGACGCCATTGAGTCCCTCAAAACGAATCACTTCGTCCGATTGCTCAAGAATGGGAGCAAGGCGCTGCAGCATACCGGGCGTCATCGCCAAATCGCGGATCACGTGTCCCTCAAGTTCGACATAGCCACCCGCGAGGCAGACGATGCCGGTCCAGGGCAGCTCGAGCAGCTTGGGATGGATGCAGCTCAGCGTGCGCCCTGTGCAGATAAACGCCATATTGCCCTTGGCGACAAAATCACGGATGGCTTGCGAGACCGCTTCATTGGGATAGGGGGAGAGGTCCCGCTCGTCTTCGGGAAGGTCTTGGGCGAGCCTGGGATCTTGCCAGGCGAGCGTTCCGTCGATATCGAAGAAGCAGATATCGCTGCGCTTATGGGCTGCGCTGGCGGCAGGGGAGGCCGAGGTGGTGGGCACAAATCCCGGCTCGAGGCCCATGATCTGGTCAAAATGCTCTTTAACGCGGGGAACGGAGATGCCGATAATCACCTGGGCGGTCTTGCCCGTAATGATGAGGCCCTTGGCGCCCACCGCGACAAACGACGCGTTATCTGCAACGATGGAAGGGTCTGCGACCTCGACGCGCAGGCGCGTGGCGCAGTTGGTTGCGCCCACGATATTACCAACGCCACCTAAAAGCTGAATTATCCGCTCAGCGAGGACGTGATCTTGATCGGATCGAATACTGACCTCGTCATTGGGAGATTGCTCTTTGGCAAAGCCGCTTCCCGTTAAACGATCGATTGCCGCGCGATTGGAGGCATGATCCTCGCGGCCCGGCGTCTTAAGGTCATAGACCAAGATGAGTGTTCGAAAACTAACAAAAAAGATGAGGCTAAAGGCAAGGCCGATACCGAGCGCCAAAAGGTAGGAGCCGGCATGCATTCGCATGAGTGGGATGAAGTTGAAGGCCGTCATTTCCATGAGACCGCCCGAGAAGATGCCGACGATACCGAAGAGATTCATGGTCATGGCAAGGCAGGAGGATAGGACGGCGTAGAGCAAAAAGAGTCCAGGATAGGTGAACATAAAGAGAAACTCGAGCGGCTCTGTGACACCGCAGACCACCGAGGCGACGATGGCGGGCAAAAGGATGACCTTAAGGCCGGCGCGGCGTTCGGGTTTGGCGGTGAAATAGAATGCTGCCGCGATGGCGGGAAGGCCAAAGAGCTTGCCCCAGCCGGTGGCGGTAAAACCTGCCCAGGGCGCAAGTTCATTTAAAGGGCGCGTGCTATGGGAGAGAATGGGGAGCAGGTTGGTCCACGTGGCGTAAATACCGTCGTGAATGACCAGATTGTCGTAATAGATGGGCATATAGAGCAGGTGGTGCAGCCCCATGGGCTCGAGTGCTCGCTCCAAAAACACAAAGATGCCCACGCCGAAGGGGCCGACGCCCGCAAGTGCGTGGCGCAGCGTTTCGGTCACAGCGTATGCGAAGGGCACGATGGCGGCCGAGATGGCGGCAAGGGCAAACACGGCAAAAAAGCTGATGAGGTAGACCAACGAGGAACCCGAGAAGGTGCCGAGCCAATCGGGAACCTTGGCATCGTAGAAGCGGTCATGGATGGCGACGACGGTTGCCGATACCGCCAACGGGCCGATAATGCCGGTGTCGAGCGTCTTGATGCCGTCGATGACGGTGATACCGCTGGCGGGGGTCAAAGATGATGGATACTTAAGCCCAAGGTTGTCTCCGCTCAGCTTAATGATCTCGCTCAAAAAGAAGCAATAGGCAAAATAGGCCACGAGCGCCTCGAGGCAGCAGCGTGCCGGTTGCTTTTGGGCAAGACCGATAGGCAGCGCTACGGCAAAAAGGAGCGGGAGACGTTTAAAGACCGTCCACGAGCCGCGTTGGATGATGGTCCAGAAAACGTACCAAGGGGTTCCGTATACGGCGAGGTCACCGACGATGTCTACGGTCGTGGCGAGGGCGGAGATGCCGACCATGAGGCCTGATATAGAAAACAACATGGCGGGCGCGAACATGGCTCCGCCAAAACGTTGGATTTTCTGCAGCATAATATGCCTTCCGGATGCAACATGCTGTGCGAGCAAGAACGTTTAAACAATGAACTCATTGTAGAGGACTGGCTGCTTGCCGCATTGACGGTTTTGATTCGGTCCGATTTGGGTTTCGGGGGAACCGTCGACGGTAAATAATCCGTGCTTTACCGATAATCGGTTTAAACAACCCAAAGAAATGCTATCGTGCCTAGCCATACATATTCATTAGAGGTGAAGTCATGCCAAAAGCGATATACGAAGGAATCTACCGAGAAATACGCTCGCGCATCATTAATGGGACCTATGCGTTTCAGGAGATGCTACCAACCGAAGCTGAGTTGACCGCGGAGTTCGGATGTACTCGCAATACCGTCCGTCGCGCCTTGGGTATGCTGGCCGACGGGATGTTTGTGCAGCCCATACACGGCAAGGGCGTGCGCGTTATTTGGCTTAAGGGCGAAACCGACATGTTGGGCGCACTCGAAGAGGTTGAGTCGTTTGGCGAGTTCGCAAAACGCAACAATGCCGTCGCATCGACCGAGGTCAAGTCTTTTGAACATTTGATTTGCACTGAGCAACTTTCTCGTCGCCTGGGCTTTAAGGTGGGCGAGGAGCTGATTCGCGTGGTGCGTGTCCGAAGCCTCAACGGCAGTGCTCGCCAGGTGGACCACGGCTACTTTTTGGAGTCGATCGCCAAGGGCCTGACGCCCGAGGTCGCCGAGAAGTCTATCTACGACTATCTGGAGCACAAGCGCGGCATCAAAGTGATGGCGAGCCGCCGTACGGTGAGTGTCGAGCTCGCCAACGATGAGGATTGCAGCTATCTTGACCTTGGCAAATACAACTGTGTCGCCGTCATGGAGAGCCAGTCGTACACCTCGGACGGCATCTTGTTCGAGGTCACGCATGCCCGCACGCATCCTGAGATCTTCCACTACCGCGTCAACTCCAAGCGATAGCCGGCTAGCTCGCAGCCTGACGAGACTCATGCCCTCAAAGTGAAAACGCCCGGTCAAACCGACGATGCATCGGCTTGACCGGGCGTTTTCTCTGCATTCGATAACAAATAATTGTTTATACAAAACTTGTCAAGTATTAAGTTGAAATTACCGTTCACCGAAGGTTTTCTACCGCTCTAGTAATACTTGTTCAAACAACTAGCGAAAAAGCGTATTGTACAAATTAGCAAAAGGGGCTCAGTCCCCAAGCCAATCTCCGAAGGCGGCGACAGAGGGTGTCGCCACGGTGTGAAAGGGTGGATTGTAATGAAGAACGAAATGAGCAGAAGGCAGTTCCTGGGCTTCGCTGGTTCCGCGGCTGCGGTTCTTGGTCTGGGTCTCGTGGGTTGCGGCGGTTCTGCCGGCTCCGGCTCCTCTGCTTCTGGTGACGCTGCCGAGGTCTACTTCCTCCAATTTAAGCCCGAGGTCGACAAGGAGTGGAAGGAGATCGCCAAGGCGTACAAGAAGGAGAAGGGCGTCGAGGTCAAGATTGTGACCGCCGCCTCCAACACCTACGAGGAGAAGCTCAAGTCTGAGATGTCCAAGAGCTCCGCTCCGACGCTGTTCCAGGTCAACGGCCCCACCGGCCTTAAGAACTGGAAGGACTACTGCGCCGATCTTTCCGACACCAAGCTCCGCGGTGAGCTCATCGACGACTCCCTGGCGCTGCAGTCCGACGGCAAGGATCTGGGTATCGACTGGGTTCAGGAGAGCTACGGCATCATCTACAACAAGGAGCTCCTCGAGAAGGCCGGCTACAAGGCCGAGGACATCAACTCCTTCGACAAGCTGAAGGCTTGCGCCGATGACATCCAGGCCCGCAAGGACGAGCTCGGCGTTGACGGTGCCTTCACTTCCGCCGGTATGGATGACTCCTCCAGCTGGCGCTACACCACCCACCTCGCCAACCTCCCGCTCTACTACGAGTTCGAGAAGGAGCACAACCAGGAGGACGACGAGATCAAGGGCGAGTATCTCGATAACTTTAAGCAGATCTTCGACCTGTATATCACCGACTCCACCTGCGATCCTTCGCAGCTTGCCTCCAAGACCGGTGACGACGCCACCAACGAGTTCGCAACCGGCAAGGCCGTCTTCTACCAGAACGGCTCTTGGGCCTACGCCGACCTCACCAAGGCCGGTATGACCGACGACCAGCTCGGCATGCTGCCGATCTACATCGGCGTCGACGGCGAGGAGAACCAGGGCCTGTGCTCCGGCGGCGAGAACTACTGGTGCGTCAGCTCCCAGGCTTCCGAGGATGCCCAGAAGGCCACCGAGGACTTCATGTATTGGTGCGTCACTTCTGACACCGCCACCAGCATCATCGCTGACAAGATGGGTCTGACCGCCCCGTTCAAGAGCGCTAAGGAGACCACCAACGTTTTCTCTCAGCAGGCCGTTGCTATGGCCAAGGACGGCAAGAAGACCGTCGCTTGGGACTTCGTCTACATCCCCTCTGAGGAGTGGAAGAAGAACCTCAAGCAGGCTCTGATCGCCTATGCTGCCGACAACAGCAAGTGGGACGGCGTCAAGAACGCCTTCGTCGATGGCTGGAAGACCGAGAAGGCCGCTTCCGAGTAAGCAGTTGCTGCCCAAGCTATCTGATTAGCGACAGGGGGCGGGCAGACGCAGGTTTGCCCGCCCCCTGCATATTGAAAGGACCCTTCTATGGGCAAAGCACTCAAGCGCTGGTGGCCGCTCTTTATGCTGCCCACGTGCCTGGCGTTTATGATCGGGTTCGTGATCCCCTTTATCCAGGGCTTCTATCTCTCGTTCTGCCAGTTTATTACCATTAACAACGCGCATTTTGTCGGTATCGAGAACTACGTGCGCGCACTGTCCGATCCGCAGTTTGCCACGTCGTTCTTCTTTACCGTGGCGTTTGCCTTCCTGTCGACGGTGCTCATCAACGTGATCGCCCTTGCCATCGCGCAGGCGCTCACCCGCAAGGCGCTCAAGGGCACCAACATCTTCCGTACGATCTTCTTTATGCCTAACCTCATCGGCGGAATCGTGCTGGGTTACATTTGGCAGATTCTGATCAACTGCCTGCTCTCCAACGTGGGCGCCCAGCTCATCGCCCTTAACTCCGCTGCTGGCTTCTGGGGCCTTATCATCCTGACCCTGTGGCAGCAGGTCGGCTACATGATGATCATCTACATCGCCGGTCTGCAGTCCATTCCGTCCGACTACATCGAGGCCGCCAAGGTCGACGGCGCCACGGCATGGCAGACGTTTTGGAAGGTTAAGATCCCTAACCTGATGCCGACGATCACCATCTGCCTGTTCCTGTCCATTACCAACGGCTTTAAGCTGTTCGACCAGAACCTCGCCCTTACCGGTGGCGCCCCGGCGCACTCCACCGAGATGCTCGCCCTGAACATCTACAACACGTTCTATTCGCGTGCTGGTATCGCATGGCAGGGCATCGGTCAGGCCAAGGCAGTCATCTTCTGCATCCTGGTCGTCGCCATCTCTATGATTCAGCTTAAGGCCACGAGGTCCAAGGAGGTGCAGCAGTAATGAAACGCGATAAGGCTATTAACCGCGCGCTCTCGATTTTCTTTACGATCCTGTCGCTCGCATGGATCTATCCCGTGTTCATGATTGCGCTCAATTCCTTTAAGAAAGCGACCGCAATCAGCACCACCACGGCGTTCGACCTGCTCACGCCCGAGTCGTTCAACGGCCTTGCAAACTACGTGCATGCCCTTAACGAGCAGGGCTTTGCCTCGGCATTTATGTATTCGCTCATCATCACGGTCACGTCGGTCGTGCTGATCTTGGTGTGCTGCTCCATGTGCGCTTGGTACGTGGTTCGCGTCAACAGCAAGATCTCGAACTTCTTCTATTACCTGTTCGTGTTCTCGATGGTCGTACCCTTCCAGATGCTGATGTTCACGCTGTCCAATTTGGCGGACCGTATCGGCTTTAATACGCCGTTCAACATCTGCTTTATCTATCTGGGCTTTGGCGCGGGCCTGGCGGTCTTTATGTTCGCCGGCTTTGTAAAGAACATTCCGCTCGAGATCGAGGAGGCGGCCATGATTGACGGCTGCAACCCGGTTCAGGTGTTCTTTAAGATCGTCCTTCCCATCATGAAGCCCACCTATCTTTCGGTTGGCATCCTCGAGACCATGTGGGTCTGGAACGACTATCTGCTGCCCTACCTTACGCTCGACTCCACCAAGTACAAGACCATTCCTATCTTGATCCAGTACTTCCGCGGCGGCTATGGCCACGTCGAGCTCGGCCCCATGATGGCCTGCATCATGATGGTCGTTGTCCCCATCGTCATCATGTACATCTTCTGCCAGAAGTACATCATCGACGGTGTGGTGGCAGGTGCCGTCAAGGGCTGATGCCGTAACTGTTTTGCAAGTTTCTGCGGCGCCCCTCAGCGTGGCGCCGCGTATCGAAAGGTAGAGACATGGCCGAGATCGTTCTCAAACATGTTCAGAAGGTGTATCCCAACAACGAGTCCAAAAAGAAGGGCTTCTTTGGCAAAAAGAAGAAGACCGAGGAGAAGAAGCACAACCTCAAGGTTACCGAGGACGGCGTGCTCGCGGTAGAGGACTTTAACCTCACCGTTCACGACCAGGAGTTCATCGTCCTCGTTGGCCCCTCTGGCTGCGGTAAGTCCACGACGATGCGCATGGTCGCCGGCCTGGAGGACATCACCTCGGGCGACGTGCTCATTGACGGCAAGCGCGTCAACGACGTGGCACCCAAGGACCGCGACATTGCCATGGTGTTCCAGAGCTATGCTCTGTACCCCAACATGACGGTGTACGAGAACATGGCATTTACGCTCGAGCTCAAGAAGGTTCCCAAGGACGAGATTGACCGCAAGGTTCGCTCCGCTGCCGAGATCTTGGGTATCACCGAGTACCTCGACCGTAAGCCCAAGGCGCTTTCGGGCGGCCAGCGTCAGCGTGTCGCTATCGGCCGCGCCATCGTGCGTGATCCTAAGGTCTTCCTGATGGACGAGCCACTGTCCAACCTGGACGCTAAGCTGCGTAACCAGATGCGTGCCGAGCTCATCAAGCTGCGTCACGAGATCAAGGGCACGTTCATCTACGTCACCCACGACCAGACCGAGGCCATGACCCTCGGTGACCGCATCGTGGTCATGAAGGACGGCGTCGTCCAGCAGATCGCCACGCCGCAGGAGGTTTTCAATCACCCCGCGAACATCTTCGTCGCCGGCTTTATCGGCGTGCCGCAGATGAACTTCTTCGATGCCCAGCTGGTTCGCTCTGGTAACGGCTTTACCGTCAAGACCGAGGATATGAACGTGGCGCTCGCCCCCGAGACCTGCGCTCAGCTTGCCCTCAACTGGGATGGCGGTGACGTGAAGGAGATCACGGCCGGCGTGCGCCCCGAGCAGATTCTGCTTGCCGACAAGGGCGAGGAAGACGCGCTCCAGGGCACCGTCGAGGTGACCGAGCTCATGGGCTCGACCGAGCACGTCCACGTGACCGCTCCCGACGGTCAGTTTGTCCTGATCATCCCCGTCGTCGACCTCGAGGCCAAGGGAGCACTCAAGGCGGGCGACCCCATCTGGTTCAAGTTCGAGAAGAACGCGACCCACCTCTTCGATAAGGTCTCTGGTAAGAACCTTATCTAGGCCCGGTGCATCCAGGCCCTTCCTTTGGGCGACTGCGGTATTGCCATCCTTTTGCCGTGGTCACATACGAGGCTCCCCTCCCGTCCACTGGGCGAGAGGGGAGCCTTTCTTTGTGCCGGGGCTGTCTAGTCGGTCGTTTGTCTCGATCTGTAACAGGTGGAGGGTTGAACTGGGCCTAGATGTTACAGAACGAGATGGTGCTGAGCCGCCTGTCCTTCCGTCTCGATCTGTAACATCTGGAAGGTCAATCCGGGTTTAACTGTTACAGATTGAGATGTTTCCTTCGGTCCAACTATTTCATCTAAATCTGTAACATCTGGGGCCGTTTTATCTGAGTAGTTGTTACAGATTGAGATGTTCTGAAAGAACAGTTGTGTTTGTCTCGATCTGTAACAGTAAGGGCGGATTTCGGACGTTAGATGTTACAGATTGAGATAAATCCAAGGGAAAGGACCGGAATGTCTCGTTCTGTAACAGGTGGAGCCAATTCTACTGGCTAGTTGTTACAGATTGAGATTGTTTGGTCGAGGCGAGTCACGGGCAACGCGCAGGCACAAAAAACGGAGCCGTGCTGCCACGACTCCGTTTCTCAAGAGGATGGGTAAGGGGAATGAACTAGCCCAGATGCCAGATCTCGTCGTTGTACTGGGAAATCGTGCGGTCGGACGAGAAGGTGCCGGCGTTGGCGATGTTGATCAGTGCCTTGCGCATCCAGGCGTCCTGGTCCTCATAGTCGGCCAGCACGCGCTCCTTGGTCTGGATGTACTCCTCAATGTCGAGCAGAGCCATGAACCAGTCCTTGCCCTTGATGTCGTCGTGTAGGCGCTGCAGGCGCTCGGCGTTGCCGGTCGCCATAAAAGCGGGATTGGTGATGAAGTCCACCAGCAGCTTGATGCCGGGCTTGCGGTAGAGTGCGCCGGCGTCATACGTGCCGTCGGCGTAGAGCTGCTCGACTTGCTTGGACGAGGCACCAAAGGTGTAGATGTTCTCGTCGCCCACGAGCTCGGCAATCTCCACGTTAGCGCCGTCGAGCGTGCACAGGGTCAGGGCGCCGTTGAGCATGAACTTCATGTTAGAGGTGCCGCTTGCCTCCTTGGAGGCCAGGCTGATCTGCTCGGAGATGTCGGCGGCGGGGATCACGCGCTCGGCAGCGGTGACGTTGTAGTTCTCGATCATGACAACCTGCAGGTAGGGGGCCACGTCGGGATCGTTTGCAATCCACTGCGACAGCGTCAGAATCAGGTGGATGATGTCCTGGGCAATGGTGTAGGCAGGTGCCGCCTTACCACCGAAGATGATGGTGACGGGATGTTCGGGCTTGTTGCCGTTCTTGATGTCGAGGTACTTCCAGATGATGTAGAGCGCGAGCATCTGCTGGCGCTTGTACTCGTGGATACGCTTGACCTGAACGTCGATGATGGCGTTGGAGGGAATGGTCACGCCCTGTTCGAGCGCCATGAACTCGCGCATGATGGCCTTGGCCTCGACCTTGGTGGCTGCCAGGCGCTCAAGGACGTCCTTGTCGTCGGCGAACTCGGCGAGCTTGCTCAGATCGCCCGTGTTGCGCCAATCGGTGCCAATCACATCGTCGAGTAGGCTGGCGAGCGCGGGGTTGGCGCCATGAATCCAGCGGCGGAAGGTGATGCCGTTGGTCTTGTTGGAGAACTTCTTGGGATAGATCTCGTAGAACGGATGGAGCTCGGTGTCCTCAAGAATCTTGGTGTGGAGTGCGGCGACGCCGTTGATGGAGAAGCCAAAGTGGATGTCCATGTGGGCCATGTGGACGGTGTCGTGCTCGTCGATGATGGCGACGCGCGGGTCGCCGTGTTCGGCCTTGGCGACCTCGTCGAGCTTGACGATGATGTCGGCGATGGCGGGCGAGACCTTCTGCAGGCTCGCGAGCGGCCACTTCTCGAGTGCCTCGGCAAGAATCGTGTGGTTGGTGTAGGCGACCATGGAACGAACGATGGTAACGGCCTCGTCGAACTCAATGTCGTGCTCGGTGGTGAGCAGGCGGATGAGCTCGGGGATGACCATGGTGGGGTGCGTGTCGTTGATCTGGACGACGGCGTAATCGGCCAGATCGTGCAGGTTGCTGCCGCGCTCGATGGCCTCGTCGATCAGGAGCTGGGCGGCGTTGCTCACCATGAAGTACTCCTGGTAGATGCGAAGCAGACGGCCCTGCTCGTCAGAGTCATCGGGGTAGAGGAACAGGGTGAGGTTCTTGGTGATCTCGGTCTTGTCGAAGTCGATAGAGCTGCCGGGGACCAAGCCGTCGTCGACGCTCGCCAGGTCGAACAGACGCAGGCGGTTCTTGGTAGGCTGGCCGTAACCGGGCACATCGATGTTGACAAGCTTGGAGGTGACGGCAAAATCGCCGAACTCGACCGTGTAGGAGCGGTCGTCATCGACCAGGATGTCCTGCTCGCCGAGCCACTCGTCGGGGACGGCCTTCTGCTGATTGTCGACAAAGCGCTGACGGAACAGGCCGTAATGGTAGTTGAGGCCCACACCGTCGCCGGTCAGACCCAACGTGGCGATGGAATCCAGGAAGCACGCGGCCAGGCGGCCCAGGCCACCATTGCCCAGCGAGGGCTCAACCTCAAACTCCTCGATCTTGTTGAGGTCGTGGCCTGCGACGGTGAGCTGGTCCTTAACCTCGTCGTAGATGCCGAGGTCGATCATGTTGTTGATAAGCAGCTTGCCGATCAAAAACTCGGCAGAGATGTAGTAGAGCTTTTTCTTGCCGTTGTTGAGCGGGCAGGCGGCGGAGCGCTCCTGCACGAGTTTGACCAGCAGCTTGTAAATGCGGCGGTCGTCGAGCTGCTCGAGCGTAGTGCCAAAGGACTGCTCGGCGAGGCCCGCGAGATCGATACGGGGCATGTTTCCTCCTGTGGTGAGTTGACTACATGTCAGAAATACAAAAGAGCCCGCGCGAGGGGATTGGGGTAGCCTCGCGCGGGGAAAGCGAACGCGTCCACACGATGGGGTGGGGTCGGGCGCGGTTGCTCCTATTGGGGAAGCTCGATTTCGGCCTCCGACGGGATGCGGAAGTAGGTCTCGGTCCAGTCGATGAGTTTGTGCTCGAGCTCGCGGGTAATGGCGCCGTCGAGCATGCGCCAGGTCCAGTTGCCGCCCAGAGTCGCGGGGGTGTTGATGCGCGCCTCGTTGCCCAGGTTGAGCAGGTCCTGCATGGTGTAGATACACGTGTCGCTCACGCTGGCGGCGATGGTGCGGTTGAGCGCATCGGTGATGGGCTCGCCGGCTTGCTGATGGGTATACAGGGCCGCCTGCTCGCGCTGGCGCGGAGTGGCCGTTCCCTCAAACCAGCCGCGAGCCGTCTCGTTGTCGTGCGTACCCACATAGGCGACGGTGTTGGCAATGTAGTTATGCGGCAGGTAGTACGAGTTGGTGCCCTCAAATGCAAACTGTAGGATCTTCATACCGGGGAAGCCCGAGTTGTCGCGCATGTCGATGACGCCGGGGGTAAGGAAGCCCAGGTCCTCGGCAATGATGGGCAGGGTGCCGAGCTTTTCCTCGAGTATCTTAAAGAGCTTGAGGCCGGGGCCCTGTGTCCACGAACCGTAGGACGAATCGGGTGAGGAGAACGGTACCTCCCAATAGGCCTCGAAGCCGCGGAAGTGGTCTAGGCGGATGACGTCGTACATGCCGAGAGCAGCGCGGATGCGGCCCTCCCACCAGGAGAAACCGTCGGCCTCCATGGCGTCCCAGTCGTAGATGGGGTTGCCCCAGTACTGGCCGGTGGCAGAGAACTGATCGGGCGGCGTGCCGGCGACGCTCACGGGATTGCCGGCGGCGTCGATCTTAAAGAGCTCGGGCGTAGCCCACATCTCGACGGAGTCACGCGAGACGTAGATGGGCAGGTCGCCGATGATCAGGATGTCGCGCTCGTTGGCGTAGGCCTTGAGTCGGCTCCACTGGCGATCGAAGAAGTACTGCGTCATCTGGTGATAGAGCATGCGCGCCGGATGGGCAGCACAGACCTTGGCGGAAGCCTCGCCGCGGGTGCGGAGCTCCGCGGGCCACTCCCAAAAGGCTTTGAGCCCGCACTCCTCTTTGACGGTCATGAACTCACAGTAGGGGATGAGCCAGTCCTCGTTGGCCTGGACAAAGTCGTCGAAATCGGCCGGTTTATCTGCGGAGAAACGCTCGGCGGCGCGGTCGAGGATCTGACGGCGACCACCAAAGATGGCGCCGTAGTCGACGTTGCTGGGGTCGGAGCCCAGGTACACGCCGTCGATGTCGCGCTGCTCCAGATAACCCGCCTCGATAAGCTCGGCAAAATCGATGAAGTTGGGGTTGCCTGCGCGGGCCGAGAACGACTGATAGGGCGAATCGCCGTAGCTGGTCGTCGTGAGGGGCAGAATCTGCCAGTAATGTTGTTTACACGAGGCGAGGAAGTCGACGAAGTCGTAGGCATTCCAGCCAAAGCCGCCGATTCCGTAGGGGCCGGGTAGAGATGAGACGGGCATGAGGACGCCGCTTGCACGCTCCATGAATGCGCTCACCAACCTTCTTGTTATGGGGTCGGCCTGCCGATGGGTATGCAGTCCGCCTCCGAGCTTTCAATTCAATATGCCTATTGTAAAACAAGTTGTTTAAACATGTACAGGCAAGATAAAAAAGTTATCCGCTTTTCGGTGAATGGCGCCGCGCCATGAAAAAAGCCCCGATCTCACATCGTGAGACCGGGGCTCAAATCTACCGCGGAGGAGTTGCTACTCGGCGTCGGCGAAGCCGTTGGGGTTGTGGCTCTGCCAGTTCCAGCTGTCGCGGCACATGTCCGCGATATCGTACTGTGCCTTCCAGCCCATCATGCGCTCGGCCTTGGAGGCATCGCACCAGTTGGCGGCGATGTCGCCGGCGCGGCGCTCGCGGATCACATAGGGCAGCTCCTTGCCGCAAGCCTTGGAGAAGGCGGCGACGACCTCGAGCACCGAGGTGCCGGTGCCGGTGCCCAGGTTGAAGATCTCGACGCCGGTCTTGCCGTTCATCCAGTTAAGCGCGGCCACATGACCAGAGGCCAGGTCGCAGACGTGGATGTAGTCGCGCACGCCGGTGCCGTCGGGGGTGGGGTAGTCGTTGCCAAAGACCTGAACGGCCTCGAGCTTGCCCACGGCGACCTGGGCGACGTAGGGCACCAGGTTGTTGGGGATACCCTTGGGGTCCTCGCCGATCAGGCCCGACGGATGGGCGCCGATGGGGTTGAAGTAACGGAGCAGCACGACGTCCCACTCGGGGTCGGCGGTGTGGACATCCATGAGGATCTGCTCAATCATCCACTTGGTCCAACCATAGGGGTTGGTCGCGGGCTTCTTGGGGTCCTCCTCGGTGACGGGCGGATTGTCCGGGTCGCCGTAGACGGTCGAGGAGCTCGAGAAGATGATGGACTTGCAGCCATGGTTGCGCATGACGTCGATGAGCACCAGGGTGTTCTCGATGTTGTTGTGATAGTACTCGACGGGTTTGCTCACCGACTCGCCGACGGCCTTGAAGCCCGCGAAGTGGATGACGCGGTCGATCTGATGGGTATCGAAGATCTTGTTCATGGCCTCGCGGTCGAGTACGTTGGCCTCGTAGAAGGTGAGGTTCTTGGCGGCCTCATCGCCCACGATAGTTTTGACGCGATCGATGGCGACAGCGCTGGAGTTGGAGAGGTCGTCGACGACGACGACCTGGTAGCCGCCCTCGAGCAGCTGGACGACGGTATGAGAACCGATGAAGCCGGCACCACCGGTAACGAGGACACAGGTGTCTTTGGGATCGAGTGCTTGGGACATGTAGTCTCCTATCGAATCAGGAACACTTCTTGAGGGGAGTATAGCGCAGGCGAGGGCACTCAAAACGTATGGGGCAGGAAAAGCAGAGTAATGATGTTAACGTACTCATAAAGGAAACATGCATAACGATTCGCTGACAATCGAGCGTGCGGCGCCCTCCGCCGACCATGCGATTTGCTGCCGTTCGTGGAAATCGTTGGGATGCGCCATATGTACGCTAATATGTATGAGTTGAGCGACATATAAATAAGCATGTAACGGAGTACATATGTCACCAAACAATGATTCCATCTTTACCCAGGAGCTCTCGCGCCGCACCGCCCTCAAGGCTCTGTTCGGCGCGGCTTCTGCCGCCGTTCTTTTTGGCCTGCCTGCTCGCGCCCATGCTGCCGAGGCCAGCCAAGAAACCACCGACAAATTGAATGCCGCGCAGGCCCAGCTCGACGAGGTCCAGGCCCAGCTCGATAGCATCGCCAACGAGTATGCGGCGCTTGCCAACAAGAACGCCCAGACGCTCAACGATATCGAGGGCGTGCAGGGCCAGATCGACGAGACCCAGGAGCAGATCGACACCAAAAAGTCGGAGCTCAAGAAAAAGCGCAACGACCTTTCCGATCGCGTGGCGGCAAGCTACAAGTCGGGCGGCACCAATATCCTGTCGTTGCTGCTCGCTTCCGGATCGTTTGAGGAACTCGTCGCCAACGCGCATTACGTCGAGAAGATCAACAAGAGCGACCGTGACGCCATCGAGGACATCCAGACCATCCAGAAAGAGCTCGATACGCAGAAGTCCGAGCTTGAGTCTCAAAAGGCCGACCTGGAGAAGCTCAAGGACCAGCAGACTGCTCAGATGCAGGACATGCAGGCGAAGCAGCAAGAGGTCCAGACGGTTCTGAACGGCCTTTCCGACGACGTCAAGGAACTCATGGCACAGCGCGATTCCGAGATTCTCGCTGCCGCCCAGGCCGAGGAGGCCGCCAGGAAGGCTGCTGCGGCAGCAGCTGCTGCAAACAGCGGTTCCGGGTCTTCTTCGGGCGGTGGCTCGTATGCCGGTGGTGCCCCGCAACAAAACGCTGGCTCGGGCAAGCAACAGGCCGTCGTCAACGCCTGCTATTCTACGCCTTCGCCTGGCCAGAACTGGTGCGCGGCGTGGGTCACCAACGTCTTCCGCAACGCCGGCGTGGGTTATTTTGGCGGTAACGCGTGCGACATGTTCAACGCCTGGTGTTACAGCTCCGATCGCTCGGCGTTGCAGGTGGGCATGATCGTGGCCGACTCATCGCATAGCGGTACCGGCATGCCGGGTCTGATCTACGGCCACGTGGGCATCTATGTTGGCGGCGGCATCGTTATGAGTAACGAGGGCGCCATTACGTCGAGGTCGCTCGATTCGTTTATCGGGTTCTATGGTACGGGCTCTGGCGTGCGCTGGGGCTGGCTTGGCGGCGTGGTGCTGTCGTAACGGCTGTTTGACGCCAGTTGGTCCGCGGCTGTCCGAAAGGTATAAGGTTGCCTGCTCGGACAGTCCTGCTCGCACGGAGAGCACATTAAGTGCTCTCCGGCTCGTGCGGAACTCGCGATCAACCTTATACCTTTCGGACAGCCGCGGACCTCTCGGGTCCGGTGCGCTACGCTCCGGACTGGTTGTCTGAATTAAAGAAAGTGAAGGCCCCTTTCGGGGCCTTCTTTTTTAGAGGAATTCGCCTACTCGGTGGACTTCGGGTTCTAGGTCTACGTCGAACTGGTCTTTGACGGTTGCTTGGATGTGGCGGATGAGTTCGTCGACGTCGGCTGCGGTGGCGTGGTCGGCGTTGACGATGAAGCCGCAGTGCTTCTCGCTCACCTGCGCGCCGCCGATGGCGTGGCCGCGCAGGCCGGCGTCCATGATGAGCTTGCCGGCAAAGTGGCCCTCGGGGCGCTTGAAGGTAGAGCCGGCACTTGGCATGTCGAGCGGCTGCTTATCCTCGCGGCGCTGGCGGTAATCGTCCATGTCGGCCTTGATCATCGCCGCATTGCCCGGGGCGAGGTTGAAGGTGGCCGAGAGCACGATAAAGCCATCGTCGGCGATGCGACTCTTGCGATAGCCCAGGTTGAGCTCGTCGACATCGAACTCGATGATGCTGCCGCTGCCGCGCGTGCCGTCGTCGAGGGCACGCGCGGGCTTATAGACGCGCACGGACTCCAAAACATCGGCCATGCAGGCGCCGTAGGCACCGGCGTTCATATAGCAGGCGCCGCCGACCGAGCCGGGGATGCCCGAGATGGGCTCCATGCCGGTGAGGCCGGCCTCGGCTGCCGCGGCCGCGACATCCGAGAGCAGTGCGCCGGCTGCTGCTGTAACATGCGTGCCGTCGACGGTAATGTTGGAGAGGCCCTCGCCCAGCGCCACGACGACGCCGCGGATGCCCTTGTCGCCGACGAGCAGGTCGGAGCCGTTGCCCACGATGGTGAGCGGCAGGTCGCAACGGTAGCAGGTGTCGAGCGTGGCGACGAGGCCCTGCTCGGTATCGGGCGTGACAAAGACATCGGCCGGACCGCCGATCTTAAACGTGGTGTGCTCGCGCATGGGCTCGCTCATGAGCACGTTGTCCTCGCCGGCAACACCGGCGAGCGCGCAGAGCAGGTCCTCGTTAAAAAAGTCATTCTCGTGCATACGAATATCCGCCTTATGGGTGGTCGTTTTCATCAATCGAATGCAATATACCCCACCCGGATGGATTTGGTGCAAAGTAACCTGACCCCAATGCGCCACATGGTGCAAAGGGGTCAGGTTACTTTGCACCAATCGCGGCGATAAA
>CAKUEZ010000038.1 GCA_934646965.1 uncultured Collinsella sp.
GTCAAGATCGACTTTGAGGGCTTTAAGTACATCGGCGTGTGGTCTGCCGCCAACGACGCCCCGTTTGTGGCGCTCGAGCCCTGGACTGGTCACACCACCATGGACACCGAGGACGACGTCTTCGAGCACAAGGTCAACACCATCACCCTGGCCCCCGGCGAGACGGACAAGCGATCCTTTAGCGTCACCCTGCTTTAGAGGTTCCGCCGTTCTACCGAACGGCGGACCAGCCGACGCTGCGCGGGCCGCATTTGGACAATCTGACGTTCAACTTCAAGGGCGCGACCAGAAGGTCAGCGCCCTTTCGTTTCACGTCACCTTGCCTCAAATGCGACCCGCTCGCTGACGGCGACAAGACATCGGTTTTCTCGTAGTTGTCAAGTGACTGGTGCATTGGGGACAGGTTTCTTTGCACCAATCTCTCATTTACTAGTTCGTTAACTGGTATATATGCATCATTGAAGGCGCGAAACGCTGTATCCTGTTTTGATATTCGCATAGGATTCAACAGGGAAGGCAGATTATGCATTCTCCCCAACAAGGCGGCATGCAGACCCAGCCGGTATGCAGCCGTCGCATCTTCTTGGGTAGCGCGCTCGCTGCGAGCGCTACCGTCGTCGCCGGCGCGCTTGCCGGCTGTCAGCGCCCCTCCACGCTGGAAGTAGTTCAGCCCACGACGGGCGGCGGCCGCGACGACCTGTCCGATTCCGTGATCGGCAAGGACAAGATCCGCATTGGCATGGAGGCGGCCTACGCACCGTATAACTGGCAGGTCTCCGAGGCCAGCGAGTTCACGATCCCCATCGATAACGTGCAGGGCGCCTATGCCGACGGCTACGACGTGCAGATCGCCAAGATCGTCTGCAAGGCCCTCGGCGGCGAGCCCGTTGCCGTCAAGCAGAGTTTCTCGGGCCTCATTGATTCTCTCAACAACGGCCAGATCGACCTCATCATCGCCGGCATGAGCGCCACGCCCGAGCGCGAGGAGTCCGTCGGCTTTTCCGAGCCGTACTTTATCGGCTACTTTGGCCTGTTCGTAAAAGAGGGCTCGCCCTACCAAAACGCAACCAAGCTCAGCGACTTTAGCGGCGCCACGGTACTCGGCCAAAAGGACACCATGCTCGATACCGTCATCGACGAGATCCCGGGCGTCGTCCACAAAAACCCGGTCGATTCGGTCCCCACGGTGTTCTCGAACCTGCTGCAGGGTACGTGCGATGCTGTGACCTACAACACCGAGAACGAGAAGGGCTATATGGCCCAAAATCCGGGCATCGTGCCGATTCAATTTGCCGAGGGCGAGGGCTTTAAGCAGGAAGTCACGGCAAATGTCGGTTGCCGCAAGGGCTCGGACAAGCTGCTTAAGCTCATCGATAAGACGCTCAAGGGCGTCAGCCAGGAGGAGCGCGACCAAATGTGGGACGCGTGCCTCGACCGTCAGCCGGCATAGGGAGGCAGCATGAAAACCATCAATCGCCTGGCCTCCTTTATCAAGGCCGACCATCGTTACGTATACCTGGGCACGAGCGTCATCGCGGCGCTCGGCCTGGCGTTTAGCCAGCGCAACCCCACGCCGCTGAGCTTTTTGGCACCCACCGGTATCTTCCAGGACTGCCTTTGGGCAATCCTTTGGGCTTGGATTGCCGTGTCGGCGGCGGCGCTCGTCACCAAGCTCATGCACTGGAGCGACTATCGCGAAAAGTCGCCGTTCGCATCCGAGCGCTTCCGTCGCGGCGCGCGCCTGGGCTGCTATGTCGTCGTTGCTATCGCGGCGATCTTCTTTATCGACCGCTGCGTCATGTCGTTTATCGACCTGGTGCAGGTGAGCATTGTCTCGGACTCCAACCCCAGCGACTTTTTGTCGAGCCTGGTCTACATGACCTATAAGAGCGGCGACTTCTTTATCCGCGGTATCGAGATCACCATCGCGCTTGCCACCTTCGGCACCGTCATCGCCTTCTTCCTGGCGCTGCTCTTCGTGTTTTTGCGCATCCAGACGTTCGACCGCGTGGATAACGACCTGGTGCGCTTCTTTAAGAGCATCGGCCGCGGCTTTGCAACGGTCTACTCCACCATCGTGCGCGGTACGCCCATGATGGTCCAGGGCCTGCTTATCTACTATGCGGGCTTTACCGTTTTGCGCGGCATGGGCTTCGAGACCGCCCAGGCCAACCAGATCTGGAGCACCTTCACCGCCGGCCTCGTCACCATTTCGCTCAACTCCACCGCCTACATGATGGAGGTCCTGCGCGGTGGTATCGAGTCCATCGATCCCGGCCAGGCCGAGGCGGCGCGCTCGCTGGGTCTGTCGCAGTGGCAGGCCATGCGCAAGGTCGTGTTCCCCCAGGGCATTAAAAACGCGATCCCCGCACTCACCAACGAGCTCATCATCAACATCAAGGACTCGTCGGTGCTTTCGGTTATCGGCGTGTTCGACCTCATGTACGCCACCACCACCGTCGCCGGCGTGTACTACCGCCAAATGGAGGTCTACTGCGTGGCGCTCGTGGTCTACCTGATCCTGACGCTCGTGGCGAGCCGCCTGCTCGAGGCCTTTGGCAAAAAGCTCGGCGCCGAGGCCCCGGCCACGCTGCCCAGCTCCAACTAGGCTCAAGACGAGGAGATTCATCATGGCAGATACCGCCACTACCGGCGCCGCGGCCGCCGTACAGACCAATGAGCCGCTCATCCGCGTCGAGGGCCTGCGCAAGAGCTTCGGCTCGCTCGAGGTGCTCAAGGGCATCGACCTGTCCGTTAACCCCGGCGAGGTCGTCACCATTATTGGCGCCTCGGGTTCGGGCAAGTCGACCTTCCTGCGCTGCCTCAACCTGCTCGAGACCCCGGATGCGGGCCACATCTGGTTCCACGGCCAGGACCTCACAGCCGAGCGCTGCAATATCAACAAGCTGCGCGAGGACATCGGCATGGTGTTCCAGGGCTTTAACCTGTTCAACAACATGGACGTGCTCGACAACTGCACGCTCGCGCCCGTCACGCTCAAAAAGATGAGCAAGGCCGAGGCCGAAAAGGTCGCGATGGAGCATCTGACGAGCGTGGGGCTTGAGAAGTTCGCACACGCCGCCGTGGGTCGCCTGTCCGGCGGCCAAAAGCAGCGCGTGGCCATCGCCCGCGCCCTGTGCATGAATCCGCAGATCATGCTGTTCGACGAGCCGACCTCCGCACTCGACCCCGAGATCGTGGGCGAGGTGCTCGAGGTCATGCGCAAGCTCGCCGCCGACGGCATGACCATGGTCGTCGTCACGCACGAGATGGCCTTTGCCCGCACCGTGTCCGACCGCGTGGTCTTTATGGACAAGGGCGTGGTGCTCGAGGACGCAGCGCCGGCGGAGCTCTTCGGCAATCCAAAGCACCAGCGCACCCGCGAGTTCCTCTCGCGCTATCTTGAGGACAAATAACCGACCGCAAATGCGTGAACGATGGGGCCGCTCCCGTGGGGCGGCCCTCGTCGTCACAATCGAAAGGATGTCATGGCCGAGGTTTGGCGCTTTTTTGCGCATGAGGATGATTTTGCCGATATAGACGAGGCCGGGGCGTGCGAACGCTTGGGCCGTGTGCTGTCGTTTCCGACGATTTCGAGCATGAATGCCGAGGCGGTGGACTGGCGGCCCTTCGACGACCTGCGTGCCTATATGCAGCAGGCCTGGCCGCGCGTGTTCGCGGCGGGCGAGGTTGAGCTTATCGACCATTCGCTGTTGGTGACGCTTGCCGGCTCCGACCCTGCGCTCAAGCCCGTCATGCTCATGGGCCATATGGACGTGGTCCCCGTGGTGCCGGGCACCGAGGCCGACTGGACACATGCCCCCTTTAGCGGACACGTGGACGACACCTACATTTGGGGTCGTGGCGCAATCGACATGAAAGACCAGGTCGTGGGCATTCTCGAGGCGGTTGAATATGCGCTGGCGCACGGTTGGCAGCATGAGCGCACATTGCTGCTGGCCTTTGGCCAGGACGAGGAGACCACGCAGTACGGTGCTGGTGTCATCGGTCGCGCCCTTGAGGAGCGCGGTGTTGAGCTTGAGTACCTGATCGACGAGGGCGACTATCGCATCGTTCCGGCTGCCGAGTACAGCGCGGGCGAGGGCTGGCTTATGCATGCCGACCTGGCTGAGAAGGGCTACGCCGATATTGTGCTCAAGACGAAGAGCGAGGGCGGGCACTCGTCCAACCCCTACGGCGGCACATCGCTCGAGGTGCTCAGCCGCGCTATCGCCGCAATCTGCGATATCGAATGGCCGACGCGTGTGACCGACTTGCTTGCCGCACAGCTCGTCGAGCTGGGGCTCTACACTGCCGACGAAATCGCTTCCAACGGGGACGCCATCGTGCGCGATTGTCTCGCCAGCAAGAAGCTCTACCCGCTCGTGACGACCACCTGCGCGCCCACCCAGATCGAGGGTGGCAGCACCGGCGCCAACGTGATGCCGCAGGATATGTGGGCCAACATCAACTTTCGCATGCTCGAGGGTACGAGCGTGGCTGACGTCGTGGCGCGCTGCCGCGAGGCCGTTGCCGAGGCGGGTCTTGACGGGCGCGTCGAGGTCGAGCTCGGCCCCGGCAGCTCCGAGCCCTCGCCGTCCCCGCGCATCGGCGGGTCGGGGCTCGAGGCTGTACGCGCCATCGCCGCCCGCTACTTCCGCGATCCAAAGGGGACGGAGGAAAACAGATCATCCGAGCCGCTGGCGATTGTCCCCTCGACCGTGATCGGCGCGACCGACGCCGCCAACTATCAGCGCATTTGTCCGGAGTGCATTCGCTTCTCGGCCTTTGTAGTTGATGACGACGAGTGCGACCGCGGCGTCCACGGCACCAACGAGCGCATCACCCGCCGCGCCTACCTCCAAGGCGTCCGCTTCCTCATCGCCCTGCTTCAGACGCTCTAGCAAAAAATCAACCCTTTGGCGCCGCGGGTCAGGTTACTTTGCACCATTTGGATGCGATTTGGTGCAAACTAACCTGACCCCGCGGCACCAATCATTCCGTGCGGGTTATATGCAGGTTTGCCTGCGCACGCTATCATGTATGGGTTAGACCACAACTATGTACCCCATACGCGAAGGGATGCGCATGTATCTGAAGATCGACATGTTCTAGCCGGGCTTACCCCCACAGCGGCGCCGTGCGCCCCATCAACTCTGCCGATTTTCACCTTCACGCATATAAAGGAGTCCCGCCATGCGCGACAAGCTCGAAAAGATCATCAAGGCCTACGAGGAGCTCGAGAAGAAGCTCTCCGACCCGGCCGTCGCCTCCGACATCAAGGAGTTCACGCGTCTCAACAAGGAGTACGCGCACCAGTCCGACCTCATCGCCGCCTCGCGCGAGTACATCGGCGCGCTCGATGACATCGAGGCCGCCAAGGAGATGCTCCGCGACACCACCGACGCGGACGAGAAGGAGATGCTCCAGATGGACATCTCCGAGAACGAGGAGAAGCTTCCCCAGCTCGAGGAAGATATCAAGTACATGCTCATCCCGAGCGACCCCAACGACGACAAGAACACCATTGTCGAGATCCGCTCCGCTGCCGGTGGCGACGAGGCCGCCATCTTTGCCGGCGACCTGTACAAGATGTATCAGCGCTTCTGCGAGTCGCGCGGCTGGAAGACCACCGTGCTCGACTCTAGCCCCAGCGAGGCCGGCGGCTTTAAGTCCATCGAGTTCAAGGTCGAGGGCGACCGCGTCTACTCGGTCATGAAGTTCGAGTCCGGCGTCCATCGCGTCCAGCGCGTCCCCAAGACCGAGTCCCAGGGCCGCATCCAGACCTCCACGGCTACCGTCGCCGTGCTTCCCGAGGCCGAGGAGATCGACGTCCAGATCAACCAGTCCGACCTGCGCATCGACACTTACTGCGCCTCCGGCCCTGGTGGTCAGTGCGTTAACACTACCTACTCCGCCGTCCGCATTACCCACCTGCCCACCAACACCGTGGTGCAGTCGCAGGAGCAGCGCTCCCAGATCCAGAACCGCGAGGTCTGCATGCAGATGCTGCGCGCCCGTCTGTACGAGATGGAGCTCGAGAAGCAGCAGGCTGAGCTTGGCGCCGAGCGCCAGAGCCAGATCGGCCACGGCAACCGTTCCGAGAAGATCCGTACCTACAACCAGCCCCAGGACCGCGTGACCGATCACCGCATCGGCTTCAACTCCACCTACAACGGCGTCCTCCTGGGCGACCAGCTCGGCACCGTCATCGAGGCACTAGCCGCCGCCGAGCGAGCCGAGAAGCTGGCACAGGCTGTGTAGGGGGTTACGCGGTTTTACAAACCGCGTAACCGGCCGACGCTGCAAACGCCCCTAAGCGGCAATCTGACGTTCAATCGTCGGTCGCGTACCAAAGTACGCTTCCCTCCTCTTTCACGTCACCTTGCTCGCTTAGGGGCGTTTTCGCTGACTTATGCTCAACCTGCGGCGTTGCCTTGGTTCAGGGTGCAATAAATTGAGAGTGGATAATCTCCCACTTTTTGCGTTCATTGCTGTCCAAAGTGGGAGATTATCCACTCTCGTGAGGTGAGTGTCCGAAAATCCACTCTCATTTCGGCTTGGGTGGCTATTTTGGGACGGGGCTATTTTGACTACTTTGCATGTAAAAGTAGTCAAAATAGCCCCGTCCCAAAATAGTCGTTAGGAGTGCCAAATGAATAAGAATGCCACTACGCAATTGCACGTCTATTCTGCCTTTTTCGTTCTCACGGGATTTGTTTTAAATCGGGGAGTGTTTCTACTTTTCCTTGCGGAGAAAGGAATGTCTGTCACGGAAATCGCGCTTTATCAAGCCCTGTTCAACATCGCAACGGTCGTCCTCGAGCTACCAACAGGGCTGGTAGGAGATTTCTTTGGAAAAAAGTTTTCGATTCAAGTGGGCGTGCTGCTGCTTTTCTTCCATACGGCTGGCATGCTTTTACTTTCAGGCCCTTTTCTCGTCGTACTTTCCCTTGTTGAGGCACTCGCCTACTCCCTTCAATCGGGATCAGAACAAGCACTTTTATATGAAATTGTCCGAAACTCCGGTCAAGAAGAGCGCTTTCTCACCATCAATGCTCGGCTGCTTGCCGCGCAATCAATCGCGACGGGAGTGGCGATCGTACTCGGATCATTCATTGCCCAAATATCTTGGAGTGCCCTCTACGTATGCGTTTCCGTTTTCTATCTTCTGCAGCTTTCCCTTTTGTATCCCATTGAGAGGGCGGAAACGACCCGTTCTGAAAGCTCTGGGGAGGAAAGGTTTGACGTAGCCAAGATCTTCAGACGCGAAACCTGGTGCATTGGAGAATCCGCTTTCGCTATATTGCTTCTCCTTATCGGCACAAGCATGCTCGACGGATTCTACGGGAGTTATTACAACTTGAATCAGTTGGTATTCGACGCGTTTCATGCTCCCGTCTCCATAATAGGAATCTTTTTCGGTGCATCCTATGCAGTAAATGCGACGGCCTACATTGCAGCAGATTTCTTCTCATCGCGTTTCGGGAAAAGAAATACCATGCTCGGCTCGATGCTAATCGAGGCTGGCCTTTTCTTGATTCTTCCGTGGCTCGCTTCAAATCCTCTGTGTTTGTTTGGCCTTAGCATGGTGCTTTGTTTCCTCCCCGAAGTGGTGTACATCACTTCGGAAAACTTAATCCAAGACGCGATAGCGGACGATCTCCGCGCGACGATCCTCTCCGTCGCGTCTCTGGTAAGGGCCCTCTTTTCCGCAATGTTTTTCTCCGTATTTGGATATGTGCTGGGGTTATACCCCATTCAGATGGCGCTCGGCATTATTGGCGCAATCGCGATAGCGATTACTGCCGTTGTTTCATTAAAAATTGGTGGAATGCATGCCTTCAAGAATTGATATATCGATTGACGAGCTGCCCGAAGCGTCAAGCCTTCTTGATGGACATGACTATTCGTCACAAATCATTCAGCGTATCGCCGGGACTCCAGTAATACTCGATGTATCGGGATGCCCCGGTAGCCATTGGGGACGTTTTTAAACGACTAGTCGTTGGGGACATTCTTGTTTGATTAGTCGTTTAAGAACGTCCCCAATGACTAGGTTGGGCATATTGCTTTGTGAGTTTATTCAATTTGCTTTGACGGCCATTAAGCTGTTTACCTGCTTAAAATAATCATTGTTATACATCTGCTATCAAAAATAATGCTCAAATAATCGTCCGAGAAGTCGCAGGGCAATTTCTGGTGAGTCGCTCGTCAAGCGATTTGGCAAGTATTTGGTTAGATATTGGTCAGGTTTGGGGCAACCTTGCCAAAAACTTGACGGATGCAAATTTAGACGTCGACAAATGAACACTTCGATTGCGCCCTGAGCAAAATTCTGGGCTGATTCTCGATAATCGCTTCCAATCGTCTCTTACCGCGTGCCACCCTCGCGTACAATCTGCTCCGACATTCGTGCGCCGCCCGGCGCTTAAGAGGGGAGGGCCCCATGGCAAACGAGATCTGGACCATCAAGCGTTGTCTCGAGTGGACCAAGGAGTACCTGGCCGAGCGCGGCGAGGAGCATCCCCGTCTTTCTGCTGAGTGGCTGCTATGCGCGGCTACGGGTCTGGCGCGTATCGACTTATATATGCGCATGGACGAGACGCTCGACGCGGCCCAGCTCGAGATCATGCATGCGGCCGTTGTCCGCCGCGCCAAGGGTGAGCCGCTGCAGTACATCACGGGCAGCACGCAGTTCCGCATGATCGACGTCGCGTGCGCCCCCGGTGTGCTCATCCCGCGCCCCGAGACCGAAATGCTCGTCGAGGAAGTCCTCAACTACCTGGATGCCGAGGTGCTGAGCCCCGAGGCCGCCGCCCGCCAGCGCGTGGAGCTGCCGTGGAACGATGAAGTCGAGCAGGCCCGCAAGGCCGAGGCGGCGCTGGCCGATGAGCGTGCGACCGCCGAGCGCCGTGCCGCCAACCTGACGGCTGCCGATGAGGCCGCGCTGGGCAGCGATGTGCTCGGTAGCCGCGCCTATGCCGAGGAGCTGGCCGATCGCGAGGCCGAGGAAGCCGCCGCACAGGCGGCCGAAGCCGAAGCGGCAGATACCGAGGCCGCGGAAGCCCTCGAGTCCGAGCTCGACGAATACGGCATCGTCATCGAAGGTGACGACCAGGAGACGACCTCCGCGCAGAACGCCGCCGCGCCCGCTCCGGCAGAGCCCCGCATCGCCCGCGTCCTCGAGGTCGGCTGCGGCACGGGCTGCATCTCGCTCTCGCTTGCCTGGGAGCGCCGCGGCCACGTCACCTGCACCGCCACCGATATCGAGCCGCGTGCCATCGACCTGGCAACCAAAAACCGCGATGCGCTTGGCCTCACGGCGGAAGAGGTTGCCTTCAGCCTCACCAACCTGGTGAGCTCCATTCCCCGCGAAGAGTGGGGCACCTTCGACGTGCTCGTCTCCAACCCGCCCTACATCCCCACCGATGTCATGCGCTCGCTGCCGCACGAGGTCAAGGACTTTGAGCCCGATCTGGCGCTCGAGGGCGGCGCCGATGGCTTGGACATCTTCCGCCGCCTGCTCAACGCGGCTCCCTACATGCTGCGTGCCGGCGGTCTTTTTGCCTGCGAGCTCTACGAGGGAGCCCTCGACGCCGCTGCCGAGCTCTGCCGCCAGGCGGGCCTATCGGACGTGCGCATCGTACGCGATCTCACCGATCGCCCCCGCATCGTCCGAGCCATCGTCACCGAACCCAAGCAGCGCCAGTAATATTTATTAACTGGTTTAGCAAAAACTATAAAGTAGTTTATAATTAGGACGGCTGAAAGAGGTCGGCCCATGCAACCTCCTACCTTTCGGGAAATCATTGCCCTACTCAAGCACGATGGATTCGTGAAGGTCGCGCAAGTCGGTAGTCATGCTAAGTATGTTTCTGGCAATCGGGTTGTCACCGTGAACGGCTCTGGTGGCGATCGACCAAAGAAGGGCGCGTGGGCAAGTATTCGTCGCCAAGCTGGTTGGTAGCCGAGGGGGTCATGATGAAGCAACGATTTACCTATGACTGCGTTCTCATAAAAGAGGATGACGGCTACTGCGCTAGCTTCCCGCAGATTCCCGGCGCCTTTGCCGACGGCGATACGCGCGAAGAGGCGATTGCCCATGCCGCAGAGGCGCTGATGGCATTTTTGGCCGACGATCTCAACAATGGCTTAACTCCGGCAGGGTACGAACGCTCGGCCGAAGTCGTGACGCTTTCGGTCGAAATCGACCACGAGGACGCTCGGGAAGCGGCGTGCCGGACATTTAAAGACGCAGCGCTGGACCTCAAAGTCTCCGCTCCGCGGATCACCGCGCTGGTCAAAGCCGGCAAGCTCGATGTTGAACTCGTCGACGGCCGTCGGATGATTACGATCGACAGCATCGAGCGTTACGCCGCCCAAGAGCGCCATGCCGGAAGACCAAAGAAGTTCGTGGCGGTCCAATAATCTCCTAGTGCTCATTAGGCTCGTGCGGCGGTTCTTGCCGAGAAGGCCGAAGAGCTAAATTATCCCTTGCAATATACCGTTAAACTTCTATTATAGAAGGAGAAAGGTATGTCAAATCAGCAGCATCGATACCGTATTATGCTCGACTATATCGAGCCTTGGCTTGATGAGCAGGATGACGCTACGCTGCGGCAGATTTACGCAGACCTTTTGGTGCTTGAGAAGGAAGGTCCTGGCCTCGGCCGTCCGCTGGTTGATCGCGTGAAAGGATCGAAGCTCCACCACTTAAAGGAGCTAAGAGTCACGTCGTGTGGACAGTCGGTGATTCGCATTCTCTTTGCTTTCGACCCCAAACGCCAGGCTGTATTGCTGCTAGCGGGTGATAAGTCGCGAGCGAGGTCGTCGAAGGCAAAATGGAACGGCTGGTATGCGATCAACGTTCCCAAGGCCGAGCAAATATACCGTCGCCATATGAGGAGGCTCGATCGAGATGGAACTGCATGAGTATATGGAATCACGCGGGATAGCGCGTGAATCTATTACTGCCGAACAGGAGAAAACTCGTGAACGTATCGAAGCCTATAAGCTCGCTCAAATTCGCAAACTAAAGGATCTGACGCAGGCCTCGGTGGCCCAGTCGATGGGCGTTTCTCAAAAACGCGTATCGGAACTCGAGCGCGGGGAGCTGGGCTCAATGAGGCTCGATACGCTGAGCAGGTACGCAGAGAGCCTCGGAGGAAAACTTGTCGCAAGCATCGAATTCCCCGATCGTACCGTTACGCTTGCTCGCTAAAATCCTTCAATAACCCCCTCACTTTCACCGACTACTACAGCCGCTCACCAAACCAACATGCGCTCAGGGCAAATGGGTTAAACGTTTCGTGCGAGAATGCCCCTCAGTAAACAAACTTGCACCAGAGCGTAAGGGGCTGGCATACACATGCAGACGGTCTATCGGGTATACGAGGGAGCGCGCGGGCCGCATCGGCTTGCCGTCGAGCGCACGGCCGAGGTGCTCGGTCGCGGCGGCCTGGCGCTGATCCCGACCGAGACGGTGTACGGTGTCGCCGTGGCGGTCAACGCCTTCTCGGATGCCGTTCCACAAGATACAAGTGAGTCTCTGCCGTGGCCGCGCGACCCGCAGGCCACCGTCAACGGCGCCGCGGTCCCCGCGCTCGGTACCGGTTATCGCCGTATCTTTACCCTCAAACAGCGCGAACTCACGCAAACCGTCGCCTGGCTGGTCGATGGGGCCGAGGCGCTCGACCGCTATGGCGTGGATATCCCTAATGAGGCCCGCGCGCTCGCCCGAAGATGTTGGCCGGGTGCGTTGACCATCGTGGTCAAGGCGGCTCCCTGCGTGCCGACCTTTATGCGCGCCGCCGACGGCACCGTCGCCCTGCGCGCGTCGGCCTCTCCCGTGGTGCAAGCGCTCATCCGCGTCTGCGGCAGCCCGCTTGCCTGCACGAGCGCCAACACGCACGGTGCACCCGCGCCGGCAAGTTTCGCCACGGCGGAGGACCGCATCCTGGAGGGGGTCGATGTGGCCGTCGACGCCGGCGAGACTCCGTGCCGCGACGCATCGACCATCGTGTCGTTCCAGCACGGCGAGCTCCAGATCCTGCGCCAAGGCGCACTTCCCGCATCAGAGATCGAACGGGTCCTGTCCGACCCGATGCAATAGAAAGGTGCAAGCGATGTCGTTGAATCTAGGCAGCCTGGGCATGGAAGATGCCTCGTTTGGCTTTGGCGGTTCCTACATCATGGCGCTCGACTGCGGCACCACCTCGGTACTCGCGACCATTGTCGACGAGTACGGTTGCATCGTCGCCCAGGCGCGCCGCAGCGTCAAAACCAGTTTTCCGCGCCCCGGTTGGGTAGAGCAGGACCCCATGGCGGTCCTCGCCAGCCAGATCGCGGTCATGATGGAGGTCCAGTTTAAGAGTGGCATCCATTCCGACCGCATCGCCGCCATCGGCATCTCCAACCAGCGCGAGACCACGGTGGTGTGGGATCGTGTAAGCGGCCAGCCCATCTACAACGCCATCGTGTGGCAGTGCCGCCGCACCGCGCCCCTGATCGACAAGCTGGTCGAGCAAGGCGCAGAAGAGTTGGTGCGTGCCCGCACGGGACTTACGCTCGATCCGTATTTCTCGGCCTCCAAAGTGCAGTGGATCCTCGATAACGTTGACGGTGCGCGCGAGAGCGCGGCGGCGGGCGACCTCATGTTTGGCACTATCGACACCTGGCTCATCTATAACCTTACCGGCGGCCAGGTCTTCGCTACTGACTACACCAATGCCAGCCGCACCGCACTCTTTAATATCCATACGCTCGATTGGGATGACGACCTGCTGGCGCTCTTCGACGTTCCGCGTTCCATGATGCCCGAGGTCCGCTGGAGCTCGGGCGACTACGGCCGCGTCGCGAGCGACATCATGACCAACATGCCGCCCATCATGGGCGTGGCGGGCGACCAGCAGGCGTCGCTGTTCGGCCACTGCTGTTTCCATCCCGGCCAGACCAAAAACACCTATGGCACGGGCTGCTTTATGCTCATGAATACCGGCGACGAGATCGTCGAGTCCAAGAACGGCTTGGTCTCCACCATCGGTATCGCCGCGGACGACAAGATCAGCTATGCGCTCGAGGGTTCCATCTTTGCCGCTGGCTCCACCATGAACTGGCTGCGCAACAACATGGGCATCATCTCGAGCGTGAGCGAGTCGGCGCAGCTCGCCGCTTCGATCAACGACAACGAGGGTTGCTACTTCGTTCCCGCCTTTGCGGGTCTGGGTGCCCCCTGGTGGGATCCGCGTGCCCGCGGTATCGTGTGCGGCCTGACCGGTGCTTCGAGCCGCGCGACCATTGTGCGCGCGGCCTGCGAGTCCATGGCCTACCAGAGCTACGACGTGCTGCGTGCCATGGAGCAGGACGTGGGGCTTTCGATCGAGCGCCTGTCCGTCGACGGCGGTGCCTCGCGCAACGAGTTCATCATGCAATTCCAGGCCGACCTGCTGGATATCCCCGTGCTGCAGTGCGAGACGGTGGAGACCACGGCAATCGGCGCCGCGTATTTGGCGGGCCTTGCCGTCGGCTATTGGGAGGATTTGGAGGAGCTGGAGCAAAACGCCCAGATCGTTAAGACCTTCCTTCCCCACATGTCCGCCGAGCGCCGCGAGCAAAACCTGGCGGGCTGGCATGACGCCGTCAAGCGCTCGCTCGGCACCGCGCAGTAGGGCTCGACGGGCCGCTCGATACAGCAAACCGCTAAACTTATACACGGCGCGCGGCAACAACATCGCCGTGCGCCGTGTCAGCAAGGCCGTCTTCCGGCCGCAACGAAAGGGGCAATCAACCCATGACCGTCACCTACGATACGTCCCGCGTGACCCTTGTCGACCATCCGCTCGTCCAACACAAGCTGTCGATCCTGCGCGACAAAAACACCGGTACCAACCAGTTCCGTCAGCTCGTGCGCGAACTCGCGCTTTTTGATGGCTACGAGGCCATGCGCGATCTGCCCATGGAAGACGTTGAGGTCGAGACCCCTATCACCACTGCAACCTTTAGGCGGCTCGCCGGCAAAAAGCTCGCCATCGTCCCCATCCTGCGCGCCGGCCTTGGCATGGTCGACGGCATCCTCGACCTGGTGCCCTCCGCTCGCGTGGGCCATATTGGCATGGAGCGCGACGAGGTCACCCACGAGCCGCACGAGTACTACTGCAAGATGCCCAAGGATATCGACCAGCGCATCTGCCTGGTCGTCGACCCCATGCTCGCCACGGGCGGCTCGGCCGAGATGGCCATCAGCTACCTGCGTGAGCGTGGCGTTAAGGACATCCGCATGCTGTGCATCGTTGCCGCGCCCGAGGGCCTCAAGTCGCTGACCGAGAAGGACCCCGACGTACATATTTATACGTGCGCCATCGACGATCATCTCAACGAGGCCGCCTACATCGTTCCCGGCCTGGGTGACGCTGGCGACCGCATCTACGGCACGCTCTAGCCGCGGGGCCAAGATAGCCTCGGCCGCAAATACGAAGAAATGGTGCGCGCGGGTGAGCAAAAGGCGTCCACGCGCACTCCTGTTAATGGACGTTTTGCCCCGTGGGGTTCGAAAAAACGTATTACCGTAACTGCGGCATAAAGAAGGTCTTAAGAAAACGTACAGGTGCGTATTAACCGTTTGTTTTTCGGTTGTACTTTGGCGATTGGCTCGTACAATAGTCACCAATGTTTGGCTGGGACTGTGCTGTGAAGCGTTTAAACAAGGAAAGCGAGGATGCCAGTGTTTCAGATAGCCGATCTGCTCGCTATCGTTGCAGGCGCCATCGCGGGCGCAATTGCCTTCCTTCCCTTTGTCTTTGCGCTCAAGCCGGTTCTTGACGATAAGCAGAATGCGGACATGCTCAAGGGCATGGTGAGTCTGGCGGTCTCGGCGATCGCCCTGCTCGTCTTTACCCTGGTTGTGTTTGCGTTGTTCGGAGAGGCATTTCGCATGTTCCTCCTGGGCGAGGCGATCGGCTTCGTGGCCTTTATGGCCGCCTGCACGGTTCGCGTCGCCAAGGCGCTGCGAGATCCTCATGAGGTCGAAAGGTAAGTCGTGGAAATTTTTGAAAAGCTGCCTGATGAGATTAATCATCTGGTCAGCGAGTTCAGCTCCACCCCTGTCGTGGGCGATCTGAGCTGCGGTATCACGCAGTACTCGTTTTGGCTGATCGTCTCCACGATCGTGCTCCTGATCGTCCTGGCCGTGTTCAAGAAGAAGCAGACCCTGGTTCCCAAGGGCTTCTTCGTCAACGGTTTCGAGTACATCATCGAGTACGTCGAGAACGATATCGGCAAGGGCGTCGTGGGTGAGAACTGGAAGAAGCACTTCCCGTTCCTGTGCTCGCTTTTCCTGTTCATCCTGATCAATAACATGATCGGCCTGATCCCGGGAATGAAGCCCGGCACCGGCGCAATCGGCTCCACCGCCGCGCTCGCCATCTTCGCCTTCGTGTACTTCATCTACTACGGATGCAAGGCTCACGGCGTGATCGGCTATATCAAGAGCCTCGCCCCGCAGGGCGTGAGCTTCCCGATGAACGTGCTCGTGTGGGTCGTCGAGCTCTTCTCGACCTTCCTGCGCCTCATCACGCTCGCCGTCCGTCTGTTCTGCAACATGTTCGCAGGACACGTGGTCATGGGCTCGTTCGCCATCATGGCGAGCATGTTCATGCAGCCGCTGCTCCAGCAGGTTTCCGCGGCCCACGCCGTCGGTGCCCTGCCTTCGCTGGCTTGGCTTGCCATCCTCATCCTGATCTATGCGATCGAGCTTGTGGTCGGCGCCATCCAGGCTTACGTCTTCACGGTTCTTACCGCCGTGTATGTCTCCGAGGCAGAAGAGGTCGCGGAGGAGGAGTAGTCTTCCGTTCGCGCCTAAAGGTAAGGCAATTCGTTAAACCGCCGGTGCCCGTACCCATGGAGCCCGGCAGTTATAAAAAGGTTATCCTGCGTGAAATAAGACACGCACGACAAAGGAGGAATCGTGGGAGTTATCGGTTACGGTCTCGGTGTTATCGGCGCTGGTCTTGCTATCGGCCTGTCTGCTCTGGGTGCTACGGGTGCTATGGCCCGTCAGCCTGAGGTCCAGGGCCGCGTGTTCACCGTCTTCATCATGGGCTCCGCCTTCGGCGAGGCTCTGGCTCTGATCGGCTTCGTTGTCGCGCTGATCGTTAAATAGCACGGAGCGTCAAGTATGAATCTTTCATCCCAGAAGAGCGCGATCGCACTCTCCGCGTCCGCGGCCGCGCTGCTCATGCCGGTGTCCGCGTTCGCCGAGGACGGCGCTGCCGGTGCGGACATCCTCATCCCTAAGATGGCGGAGTTCATCCCGGCGCTTATCGCCTTCCTGATCATCTGGATCGTGCTGGCCAAGGTCGCCCTGCCGGGCATCATGAACACCATGGAGGAGCGCGGCAAGAAGATTGAGGAGAGCCTCGACGAGGCCGAGAAGACCAAGCAGGAGGCTATCGCCAAGCGCGCTGAGTCCGACTCGATCGTCACCGACGCCCGCCGTCAGGCTGCCGACATCGTTCTCGAGGCCCGTAAGGACGCCGAGTCCGAGCGCGCCCGTATTATCGAGGCTGCTCACAAGGAGGCCGAGGAGATCATCGCCAAGGCCCACACGACCGTCGAGGACGAGCGCAAGTCCATCTACGCCGGTGCCGCGAGCTCCATCGCCGACCTGTCCGTCGCCGTCGCCACCAAGATCGTGGGCGAGGCACTCGAGGACGAGGCCGAGCAGAAGAAGCTCATCGAGCGCTACATCCAGGAAGCAGGTAGCCTGAATGCCGACTAGCCGCTATCAGGACAAGGTGCTCGAGACCTACGCGCGCTCCCTTCTGGAAGCCGCCAAGGCCGAGAACCATGTGTTCGAGGACCTCGAGATGATCGAGCGCCTGGCTTCCGCCAGCCCCGAGATCATCGCCGTGCTCGACACCATGTCCAAGCGCGACCAGCTCGACCTTCTTCCCAAGGTGGCAGCTGCCTTTAAGTATGTTGCCGAGGAAGACGAGGATGTAGTGGGCGTGACCGTCACCACGGCGATTCCGCTCGACGACGAGCTGCGTCAAACCATCACTAAGAAATGCGAGCAGGACTTCGGCCGCAAGGTGTTCCTCATCGAGCAGGTCGACCCGTCTATCGTGGGCGGCCTGGTGCTCGAGGCCCGCGGCGAGCGTCGTGACATTTCCGTCAAGACGCAGCTGCGCATCGCGCAGGAGACCCTCGCAAACTCTGCTAATTCGTACGGAGGTGAAGCCTAATGTCCGAAACCCTCAATGCCCAGGATATCGCCAAGAAACTGCAGGAGCAGCTCACGAGCCTCTCCGCGACGGTCGATACGCATGAGGTTTCAACGGTCGACGAGGTAGGCGACGGCATCGCGCGCGTCTCCGGCCTCAAGAGCGCCATGGCAGGCGAGCTTCTGGAGTTCAAGAGCTCCGATACCGGTGAGACCGTCTTCGGCCTTGCCCAGAACCTTGACCGTGACGAGGTCGGCGCCGTTCTGTTTGGTGCCGTCGACTCCATCAAGGAAGGCGACGAGTGCCGCACCACGGGCCGCATTATGGATATCCCCGTGAGCCGCGCTATGCTCGGCCGCGTCGTCAATCCGCTCGGCCAGCCCATCGACGGCCTGGGCGACATCGTCGCCACGCACCGTCGTCCCATCGAGTTCAAGGCCCCCGGCGTCATCGACCGTACCCCGGTGTGCGAGCCGGTTCAGACCGGCCTGCTGGCCATCGACTCCATGGTGCCTATCGGCCGCGGCCAGCGTGAGCTCATCATCGGCGACCGTAAGACCGGTAAGACCGC